>JAAYHP010000538.1 GCA_012735355.1 Lysinibacillus sp.
CCCGTGGAAAGCGTCCCCGGAACGGAAATCAATTTTCAGTTTAATATCAAAAACTCATCATTTTCTTTTAAGAGAAAATGATGAGTTTTTACTTTTGTCCCAACCTCTTTTTTACTTTCTGGACAAGCTCGTTTTTTTTCAATATCATGACGGTTTTCTTGAAAGCATATGAATGGTATTAATCATCTTCGGAATTGAAGGAATTTGCCTTGAGAAATTTAACAAAGGGGATGTTGGAAGTGTTTATTTTTGAACAGTTAGCAGAACATGCAAAAACCCAGCCGAATAAAGTGATGATTACTTATAACGGAAGTGAAACTACTTACGAAGAGTTTTATCAAAAGGCTAAAAATTTAGCTAGCTATTTTCAATCAAAGGGATACAAAAAGGAAGACATAATTGCTCTTTATTTAAAAAATGCGGATTATTTTTTGATTTCCTATTACGCCTGTCAATTGGGAGGTTTTACTGTATTGCCTATTAATATTAATCTAGCTGCAAGAGATGTAGATTATATTTTACAACATTCAGAAGCGAAAGCATTAATATATGATGAAAGCATATATCGAATATTGAACGAACTTGAGACTCCAATAGATAATTTTGAAATAAGTTTAGAAGTAGGGGGAGAGGGAGAATTTGAATCGATCGTTACAGACAGTTCTATTTCTTTTCAAGCGCAAACAGTCAACGAAAATGATACCGCTGTCATTTTTTATACTTCAGGAACGACTGGACTTCCAAAAGGTGTGATGCTTACTGCTGATAATGTACGAGCAATTTCTGAAATTTGGGCTGAGTCTTTAGAAATAAAGAGTGAAGATCGGATGCATATTGTGACACCGTTATTCCATTGTGCAGCAAGTCATTGTTTTTCTACTCCTACGATACTTAGAGGTGGTACCGTTGTGATTGAAGAAGGATTTTCACCTGAAATGACTTTAGACACAATGGAAAAGGAGAAAGTCACAATCTTTTTTGGGGTGCCGGCAATATATAGCATCTTATTAAATACTCCAAAATTAGCTGAAGTAAATTTATCCACTTTACGTTTATTTACCTATGGGGCAGCTCCAATGCCTTATGAACTTGTAAAGAAAGTCAAAAGTCATTTCCCAAATGTAAAAGTTCAAAATTTATATGGACAAACTGAAAACTCTCCTGGTGCAACCACATTAAAAGACGAATTTGCATTAGTAAAAATCGGTTCTGTCGGTAAACCATTACCTCACACTCAGGTGAGACTTGTTGACGAGTATGGGGAAGATGTTCCGATAGGAGAAGTAGGGGAAATCATTGTAAAAGGTCCGCAATTAATGAAAGGATATTTAAAGAATACGGAAGCCACTCACCAAACGATAAAAAACGGTTGGTTATATAGTGGAGATTTAGGTCGCTTTGATGAAGAGGGCTTTTTATATATCGTAGATCGAAAGAAAGATATGATTATCCGTGGCGGTGAAAATGTATATCCGGTGGAAGTGGAAGAAGTACTTTATGAATTGGATGAAATATTAGAAGCAGCGGTTGTTGGTGTTCCCCATGAAGTATTTGGAGAAGTTCCGAAAGCATATATAGTATTGAAAAGTGATAAATCAATCACTACAGATGAAATATTAAACTACTGTGAAAGGAAACTTGCAAAATATAAGTTGCCAGTTGAAATTGAGTTTCTTGATTCTCTTCCACGGAATGCAAGCGGAAAAGTATTAAAGCATGTATTAAGAAGTCAATAAATTAGGTGAAGCCTACAGATTATGAAAGTCTGTAGGTTTTATTATACTCATTCATAAACTTTCGAGAAATTATGTATGTAAATGTTTATTTTATTAAGACGAAATTTCTTCCT
This sequence comes from Lysinibacillus sp., assembly GCA_012735355.1. Classification (GTDB taxonomy): domain Bacteria; phylum Bacillota; class Bacilli; order Bacillales_A; family Planococcaceae; genus Ureibacillus. The sequence continues at coordinate 1,850 of JAAYHP010000538.1, forward strand.
TCATTTTGTTAATGATATGAACGAGATAAAGATGTACCTAAGCTCGGGCACAACTTGTATAAGCTCTCAATTGGCCACTGTTTGCAATTGGCGTTCATTTAATAAAAACAAACTTTCCACCCATGGCTCCGTCGATGAAGCTCTCAAGAAGAAAAAATTTATGCTGTAAACGAACTAACTCCTGATTAATAAAGGGTTTAATGGACTTTGTACAACTATTTATCAAAATCGAATCTTTTTTAAAGGAATTGATTTGTTTATTAAATTCATTGCGAATGGAGGAAATTTCACTCCACATTTTGATCCATATTTTATCGCGAAGCTCTCTGAAGCTATTATCCATATTTTTTTGATGAATGTGATAAAGGGACGTCTGATAAGGGATAGCATTCATGATGACAATACGATACAATTCATCTTTTAAAAGAGATTCTCTTTTCAAATTCCATAACAGTTTTTCGATATTGGCCTCTATTTTTCTGCCAATTGTTCCTTGTGCTGCAGCAATCGGAATTAATTTTTCTTCTCTCAACGTGTATTCATCAACATGAGGTGATTCTAAAATGATGGCGATAGTTTTTAATTTTGGAGAAGAGGCCATAATATCATCTTCAAATTGTGAAGCGTCCAACAATGGATATCTTTTTGCTTGATGAATATGAATGTCACTTTCATTCACTTGTGCTAAATATCTCACCACATTTGGAATTTGTTTATTCTTTTTGAAAAAAGCTTTTTTAATCGTAATAGAACGCTTTATTTCATCAAAATACAAATATTTTGATGGACTTGACATTAATTGCTTATAAACTTGTTCGCTAATTTCCGTTAATAGAGGATAGTCTTCTAATTGAATCGATGGTTTCGGTGTATTGTTTTGTTCCATATGTTCACGTCCTTTACTAAGATTGGAATTGTGTATGTAGATGATGACTGGAAGTTTGTCTATAATGTTAAATATATGAAGAAAATTGTAATATTATGAATGATACAAGGTAAAATAGAATCGATTTTAAATTTAGGAGAGAGAATATGATTTCATTAATTGTTGCCCACGATAAAAATCGCGTCATTGGCTATGAAAACGCGATGCCATGGCATTTACCTGGCGATTTACAATATTTTAAAGAAACGACGATGGGTAAGCCGATGATCATGGGGAGAAAAACCTTTGAATCCATCGGAAGACCGTTGCCTGGACGACGCAATATCGTCATTACACGAAACATAGAGTATCGTCAAGAAGGAATCGAAGTTGTTTCTAGTTTCGAAGAGGCGTTAAAGCTTGTAGGTGATGCAGAGGAAATTATGGTCATTGGTGGAGAGCAAATTTTTAAATTAGCTTTGCCTATTGCTGATAGATTATATGTGACCCTCATTGATTATGAATTTAAAGGTGATACTTATTTTCCTGCTTATGGCGATGAATGGAAAGTTGTTTCGGAAAGTGAGCCTCAACAAGCGAAAGAAGGATATTCATTCAGATACGTCGTTTTTGAAAGAAAATAAATTATTTAAGAAGGACACAAGTTGCTGTGTTCTTCTTTTTTATTTCGAAAAACTATTTTTTAGAGAAATAAAGTATAAAAATACTAGATTCCACATATCTATTTATAGGTATGTGGTTTTTTACTTTGAAAAAGGAGGAATTGTTGTATGTCCAAAGTGTTTACTTCCTTTGATGAGGCCATTAGTGACCTTCAAGATGGACAAACGATTATCGTAGGAGGATTTGGTTTATGTGGGATTCCAGAAAAGTCCATCGAAGCGATCCTTAGAAAAGGAACAAAAAACTTAACGGTCGTAAGTAACAACTGTGGAGTTGATGATTGGGGACTCGGGTTGTTATTAGCCAATAAACAAATATCAAAAATCATTGCCTCTTACGTCGGAGAAAACAAAATTTTTGAGCAGCAATTTTTAAATGGAGAAATTGAAGTGGAATTAACGCCACAAGGAACGTTAGCGGAGCGGATTCGAGCAGGGGGTGCTGGCATACCTGCCTTTTATACGGCAACTGGAGTAGGTACGACCATTGCAGAAGGAAAACCGACGAAAGTGTTTGATGGAAAAACGTATATTGAAGAGCGAGCCATAACAGGAGACTTTGCTTTTGTGAAAGCTTGGAAAGGAGATAAATTAGGGAATTTAGTATACCGTAAAACGGCACGAAACTTTAACCCACTCGCTGCAATGGCGGGGAAAATCACAATTGCGGAAGTGGAAGAGCTAGTGGAAGTGGGAGAGCTAGATCCAGATCATATTCATACGCCGAGCGTATACGTTCAGCGCATATTAGTCGGGGACAATTACGAGAAGAGAATCGAGAGAAGAACGACACGAAAAGAGGAGGTTTACTAAAATGGCTCTTTCGAATCGGGAAAAGATTGTGAAGCGAGCAGTGAAGGAAATTCAAGATGGGATGAATGTGAATTTAGGGATTGGGATGCCAACTTTAGTTGCCAATGAAATTCCGGAAGATTATCGAGTGTTATTGCAATCGGAAAATGGGCTCTTAGGCATTGGTCCTTATCCAACGGAAGAAGAAGTGGATGCGGATTTAATTAATGCAGGGAAAGAGACGGTAACAACCGTCGCTGGTGCATCCTTTTTCGACAGTGCAGAATCCTTTGCGATGATTCGAGGAGGGCATATCGATTTAGCCATTTTAGGTGGCATGGAAGTGTCGGAAAAAGGGGATCTCGCCAATTGGATGATTCCTGGGAAGATGGTTAAAGGTATGGGTGGCGCCATGGACTTAGTACAAGGGGCAAAACGAGTTGTTGTCATCATGGAACACTTGTCTAAAAATGGAGAGCCAAAAATTCGCAAGGAATGTACTTTACCACTCACTGGTCAAGGGGTAGTTGATCGATTAATTACAGAACTAGCTGTGTTTGACTTTACAGAAGAAGGAATGGTGTTAATTGAAAAATCAAAAGAGATTACCCTTGAAGAATTACAAAGTAAAACAGAGGCTGAATATAAAGTTTCTACAAATTTAATAGAATTTTAATGAATTTTTTTTCTTCAATTAGTCATATATTGTTTATTTCAACAATATATTTTTAATAGCACTCAAAGTAGTTTCTCGAAACGAAACTGAAAGGTGGCAGTAAGTCTATGAAAAAATCAGTAAAAGAACGAATATTAGAAACTTCAATCCACCTTTTTCAAGAACATGGATATCACGGTGTAACGGTAGAAAAAATTGTTACGGAGGCGGGAACGTCAAAGGGAGGATTTTATCATAATTACAAATCGAAAGACGAACTGCTTTATGAAATCCATGATGTGTTTATTTCCTATGTGATTGAAAAAGCTGAAATATCATATGTTGAAAACAAAACTCCCGTGTCCAAATTGTCAGCCATTTTACATTCTTTTATTAAAGTGTTTGATATGTATAAACCGTACATTACGGTTTTTTACGAAGAAAGCGCTTATTTAAATGATGAATTCAAGCAAATCATCAACGAAAAAAGAGATCGTTATCGAAAACTGTTGCAAAAGGTGATTGAAGAAGGGCAAGAAAGTGGAGATTTTAGGAAAGAACTTCCACCGAATATCGTTACGATGGCTATCATCGGTATGATCAACTGGACGTATAAGTGGTTTAAGCAAGATGGGCCTTTAACAATGGAGGAAATTACCGCGGTCTTTAAAGATTTAATTCTACATTCCATCGTGACGGAAAAAGGTTTTGAGGAAGCAAAACATTTAAATCAACTGCTATCATTCGCAGGTGTAATACAAACCGACTTGTCGGTTTAAGTAAAGGGGGAGAATATTTTTGAATTTTGAATTAACGAAAGAACAATTAATGATTCAAGAAATGGTAAGAGATTTTGCGGAAAAGGAAATTAAACCAAAAGCACGAGAGCTAGATGAAACATCGACTTTTCCTATTGAAACCTATAAAAAAATGGGTGAACTTGGTCTCCTTGGGATACCTTTTCCTGAAGAGTACGGTGGTTCAGGAGGAGATACAGTTTCTTATGTCATTGCGGTAGAAGAAATCGGAAAGGCTTGTGGTGGTACTGGGCTTAGTTATGCGGCAGCTATAAGTTTAGGCGCTTCACCAATTTATTATTTTGGCACTGAAGAGCAAAAGAGGGAATGGCTCGTTCCGATGGCAAAAGGGGAAACCCTCGGAGCGTTCGGATTAACCGAGCCAAATGCCGGATCTGACGCTGGTGGTACACAAACGAAGGCGGAACTAGTAGGTGATGAATATATCATCAATGGAGAAAAGCAATGGATTACGAACGCCGGCTATGCAAGACAAGTGATCGTTACTGCTATGACGGGTGTAAGAGAAGATGGGAAGAAAATTATTACGTCTTTAATCGTTCCAACCGATGCAGAAGGGGTAACGATTCGTTGCGATTATGACAAAATGGGCGTTCGAGCATCCAACACTTGTGAAATTGTGTTAGAAAATGTTCGAGTACCAAAAGAAAATGTGCTAGGAGATCCGAATCGAGGATTTAGTCAGTTTTTACAAACGTTAGATGGTGGTCGCATTTCGTTTGCGGCACTATCCGTAGGGATTGCACAAGCCGCTTATGAAAAAGCGTTGAAATATGCAAAAGAAAGACAACAATTTGGCAAACCAATCTCTATGTTCCAAGCCATTCAGTTTAAATTAGCTGACATGGCGATGGAAATAGAATTAGCTCGCAACTTAGTGTATAAAGCAGCCTGGTTAAAAGATCAAAATAAACCATTCGGAAAGGAGGCAGCAATGGCAAAACTTTTCGCATCAGAAATGGGCTTTCGAGTGTGTAACCAAGCCATTCAAATTCATGGCGGTTACGGCTATATGAAGGAATATGATGTGGAAAGACATTTACGAGACATCAAATTAATGGAAATTGGAGAAGGAACTTCTGAAATTCAAAGACTGGTGATTTCTAGATTAATAGGTTGTTAATTACGGATACAAAGGAGGAATCGAATGGCTGATCTCGTTTATAAAACAATCGGTCAATTAATTGAGGAACAAGCTGAAAAATACCCAAATAAAGAAGCAGTTGTCTATACAGACAGGAATCTTCGTTTAACTTACAAAGAGTTTAACGATATATCCGACAAAGTAGCAAAAGCATTGATGGCCCTCGGGATTGAAAAGGGTGAACATATTGCTGTATGGACAACGAATGTGCCGGAATGGGTACAATTGCAATTTGCTACAGGAAAAATGGGAGCACCTCTAGTAACCGTAAATACCAACTATCGCACTAGTGAACTAGAATACTTATTGAAGCAATCAGACTCAACAACATTAATATTAATTGAACAATTTAAAGATCATCGCTACATTGACACGATTTATGAAATTTGTCCTGAGTTAAAAACAAGCAAGCCTGGTGAACTGCAATCGAAACGTCTACCGAAGTTGAAAAATGTCATCATCATTAGCGACAACAAATATGATGGTGTTTACAACTGGAGTGATGTCGTGGCAATGGCTGACGAAGTAACCGACGAAGAGTTAGCTAAAAGAAAAGCATCATTACATTACGACGATGTCATTAATCTACAATACACTTCTGGAACGACTGGGTTCCCGAAAGGCGTTATGTTAACTCATTACAACTTAGTTAACAACGCAATTAATATTGCTGAATGTATGAAGCTAACTGATGAGGACCGTTTATGAATTCCCGTCCCTTTCTTCCATTGTTTCGGCTGTGTTATTGGAACCTTAGCAATTGTTACAGTTGGTGGAACAATGGTGCCTGTACAAGAATATAATCCGGAAGTTGTACTGAGAACAGTCGAGAAGGAAAAATGTACAGCCCTTCATGGCGTACCGACAATGTTTATTAGTGAGTTGAATTTACCAAACTTCAACGAATTCGATCTTTCTACATTACGTACAGGAGTAATGGCAGGTTCCAACTGTCCAGTGGAAGTGATGAAAGCCGTTATTCAAAAAATGAATATGAAAGATATTACGATTTGCTATGGACAAACGGAATCTTCCCCAGTAATTACTCAAACAAGAACCGACGATCCATTTGATGCAAAAGTGGAAACGGTAGGTCGTGCTTTACCAAATGTGGAAGTGAAAATCATTGATCCAGCGACGGGTAAAGAAGTGCCACCGAATACCCAAGGAGAGCTGTGTGCCCGAGGTTATAACGTGATGAAAGGGTATTACAATAATCCAGATGCTACGAATGAAGCCATTGATGAAGATAACTGGTTACACACTGGAGATTTAGCAACGATGGATGAAAAGGGCTACGTTCGAATTACTGGACGCCTGAAGGATATGATTATTCGCGGTGGAGAAAACATTTATCCTCGTGAAATTGAAGAGTTTTTATATAAACATCCAAAGATTTATGACGTGCAAATCGTAGGGGTACCAGATGAAAAGTACGGGGAAGAGGTGGCGGCTTACATTATTCTTCGCCCAGGTGAAACAGCTACGGAAGATGAAATTCGAGAATTTTGTCAAGGCAAGATTTCGAGACATAAAATTCCGAGATACATCTTCTTTGTGAAAGAATATCCAATGACAGCATCTGGTAAAATCCAAAAATATAAATTGAGAGAACAATTTTCAGCGGGTCTTGTTCATTAATGGAAGGGGTCGTATGCCGTTGTTTAAAAAAATTTTAATCGCAAATCGCGGTGAAATTGCTAGAAGAATTATTCGTACTTGCAAAAAACTGAATATTCAAACAGTAGCAGTCTTTTCAGAAGCGGATAGGGATGCACTCTTTGTACGAGAAGCCGATGAATCATACGAAATCGGCAAACCTCCAGTTTCACAAAGCTATTTAAATATCGACAAAATCATTGAAGTCGCAAAAAAGAGTGGCGTTGATGCTATTCATCCTGGGTATGGATTACTATCTGAAAATCCTACATTTGCAAGGCGCTGTGAAGAAGAAGGGATTATATTTATTGGCCCAACAGCTGAAGTCATTGCAACGATGGGGAGTAAGATAGAATCTCGTAAAAAAATGAAAGAAGCTGGAGTTCCCGTTATTGAAGGGGTGGATATTCCAATTGAAAGCGTTGACGAGGCGCTGGAAGTTGCGGAATCAATCGGTTATCCATTGATGTTAAAAGCTTCTAGCGGTGGCGGTGGCATCGGCATGCAACGAATCGAAACTCGCGAAGAATTAGAGAAAGCTTTTGAAGGAAATAAGAAACGCGCTCAAAGTTTCTTTGGGGATGGCACGATGTATATAGAAAAAGTCATCGAACATCCCCATCATGTAGAAATTCAAGTGTTAGCCGATGAGCATGGAAATATTGTGCCTCTTTTTGAAAGAGAATGTTCCATCCAACGACGAAATCAAAAGGTGATTGAAGAAGCACCATCTCCAACGATTTCTAAGGAAACACGGGAGAAAATGTTAGATGCAGCAGTAAAAGCAGCGGAGTTTATCGGCTATACAAATGCAGGAACTTTTGAATTTTTAGTAGATAGTCAAGAAAACTTCTACTTTTTAGAAATGAATACGAGATTGCAAGTGGAACATCCGGTGACGGAAGAAATCACCGGCATTGATATAGTCGAACAACAAATTCGTATTGCACGAGGACTACCGCTTGAATTTTCAAGAGAATCCCTTCGGATGAAAGGGCACGCAATTGAAGTGCGCATTTATGCAGAAGATCCAAAAAGCTTTTATCCTTCTCCAGGAATGATAACGGCAATGGAATTACCTGTCGGTGAAGGGATTCGCCATGAATGCGCTGTGGAAGCAGGTTCTAGTGTCACACCTTTTTATGATCCGATGATTGGAAAATTAATTTGTTATGGTGAAACGAGAGAACAGGCTTGTAAGCGATTGATTCAAGCGTTGACTAATTACAGAGTAGAGGGAATAAAAACAAACATTCCGATGTTATTGCAAATCGCAAGTCACCCTGTATTTATTAAAGGGAATACTACGACAAGCTTTGTAGATGAATATTATTTACCGGTAGTTGAGGAAATGAGTAAGTGATTGTTGGAGGCTGTTTTATAGGAAGTGGAGCTTTTTGGGAAGTGGATTGCGAGGAGTTTTTTAGTGTTAGTCAAATTGCGGTGGAGACGAGATTCCTATGCTTGGCATTTAACGCTTCGTTGGAGGGGGGATTTGAGATGACGAGAAGGTTGTCCGCCCGAGGATGAAGTGTTAAATGCTTGAGGGTGGGGGGGGAGGAACTTGAGATGGAGGGTTAACCGTCCAAATAGGGAAGGCTAAGCGCCCAAGTTGGAGTGCTAACAGCCCGAGTTGGAGGGGTATCCGCCCAAATGGGAAGGCTAACCGTCCGAATGGGAGGGATAGGCGCCCGAAAGAGGAGGTTCACCGCCCAAGTTCGACGGTTATCCGTCCGAGAAGGAGTTTCAAACGCCCAAGCCGAGTTACTATGGACTTAAGGGAGGATGGATTTAAGACGACGAGAAGGTTATTCCTCCCACAATGGAGTGCAAAGTGCTCGAGTATGGGGTTTATCCACTCGGAAGGTCAAGTGCCCCAGATCAAGCGCTATCCACCCGAGTTAGTTGATTAAATACAAGGGGAAGAACTATCCGACAAAAAAAGAATCCTTTGCCTCAGCGCCAATCTTCCCATTAAAAAGCCAAAAATTTATAGTTCCTTTAAAACAGCCCCTTCTTATAAATTTACAAATGGAGGGATTACAAATGGCAGTAGTAAAAGCAAGTATGGCTGGAACTGTATGGAAAATTGTTGTATCAGAAGGGGAACAAGTGCAAGAAGGACAAGATGTAGTCATTTTAGAATCGATGAAAATGGAAATCCCAATCGCTGCAGAAACTAGTGGCGTCGTGAAAAAGATATTAGTTAATGAAGGGGATTTTATCAATGAGGACGATGGCTTAGTGGAAATTGAGTAGGAGGAGAACAATGAATCTTCCAATGAAAGTGAGAATTAAAGAAGTCGGACCAAGGGATGGTTTGCAAAACGAGAAAATGTTTATCGAGACAAAAGACAAAGTGCAATGGATTGACCTATTAAGCAAGACAGGTCTCGATTATATTGAAGTAACTTCCTTCGTTCATCCTAAATGGATTCCCCAATTAGCTGATAGCGGTGAAGTGTTAAAATCCATTAAACGTGAAACTGGTGTTACTTATGCCGCCTTAGTACCGAATATAAAAGGGCTTGAAAGGGCGCTAGAAGTCAATGTAGATGAAGTAAGCGTCTTTATGTCTGCCAGTGAAGGGCATAACAAAAGTAACATTAATAAAACAATCGATGAAACTTTTCCTATATTAAAAGAAGTGGTGAATGAAGCGAAAAAAGCGAAAGTAAGTGTTCGGGGGTACGTTTCAACGGTCATTGCTTGTCCTTACGATGGACCTGTTACTCCAGAACAAGTGTTAAAAGTTGTAGAAAAGTTAGCCGAAATGGGTGTCTCTGAAATTTCCTTAGGAGATACGATCGGTGTGGGCGTACCGACTCAAGTGGAACAATTGTTAACGGTGTTATTAAAATATTATCCTGCAAATCTTTTCGCTATGCATTTTCACGATACGAGAGGAACGGCGTTAGCAAATATCGTGAAATCATTAGAATTGGGGATAACAACCTTTGATAGTTCAACAGGTGGTCTTGGTGGTTGCCCTTATGCAAAAGGTGCATCAGGCAATGTATCAACTGAAGATTTATTGTATTTACTTTCGGAAATGAATATTGAAACAGGAATCAATATGGATGCATTAATGGAAGCTGCATTTTTTATTGAAGGAAAAATTGGTAAAAAACTCCCTTCGAAACAAATGGAAATCGCTAGAAACGAAAGGAGCGCTAAAATTGACAACGCTCGTACAATATAGAGAAATGGAACGAACAATCGGAATGATTACGTTAAATCGTCCGGAAGCGGCGAACGCCATGTCCGTTCAATTATTGAGAGAACTTGGAGAATGCCTACAGTCTGTTTCGAAAAAACGAAATATCCGTGTTGTGCTTATTACAGGTAGTGGCGATAAAGCCTTTTGTGCAGGAGCGGATTTAAAGGAACGGAAAAAGATGGACGAGCAGCAAGTACGGGAGACGGTGCGACTTATTGGCAGCACGATTCAGCAAGTAGAAGATTTACCGCAACCGGTGATTGCTGTCATGAACGGTGTTGCCTTTGGTGGCGGTCTTGAACTCGCATTAGCTTGTGATCTGCGCCTTGCAAGTTATGATGCCAAAATGGGATTAACGGAAGTGTCTCTAGGCATTATTCCAGGAGCAGGAGGAACGCAACGATTGCCACGAATTATCGGTGTAGGAAAGGCGAAAGAGTTAATATATACCGCAAGAAGGATTACAGCGACAGAAGCTCTTGAAATGAATCTCATAAACTACGTATATGAAAAAGAAATTTTACTGGAAAAGGCAATAGAACTAGCTAATGAAATAGGGAAAAATGCACCGTTATCACTAATTCAAGCAAAAATTGCCATCAATAAAGGAGTAGAGGTCGATCTATCAACGGGATTAAAAATTGAAGAACTTGCCTATAACGAGCTTTTAAATACAGAAGACCGATTGGAAGGACTAAAAGCATTTCAAGAAAAACGAGAACCACAGTACGTAGGAAAATAAAAGGTCGAAAGGGAGGAACTGTTCATGAGCGATACGGTTATGAAAAAATCACATGCGAATTTCATTGAGGAAATAAAAAAGGGGGGACATGAAAAATACCATCAAAAAAACGCGGAACAAGGAAAATTATTTGTACGTGAACGGTTAAAATTGCTTTTTGATCAAGATGTTGAATTTGAAGATGGCCTTTTTGCTAACGCCTTAGCTGGAGATTTACCGGCAGATGGTGTTGTAACTGGAGTTGGTAAAATTCATGGTCGAACGGTTTGTTTTATGGCGAATGATTCTACAGTGAAAGCAGGTTCTTGGGGGAAAAGAACGGTAGAAAAAATTATTCGCATTCAAGAAACAGCTGAGAAACTCTCTTGTCCGATTATTTATTTAGTGGATTCTGCAGGAGCCCGAATTACAGACCAGGTGGAAATGTTCCCTGGAAGACGAGGGGCGGGTCGCATTTTCTATAACCAAGTAAAGTTATCGGGGAAAGTGCCGCAAGTTTGTTTATTGTTTGGTCCTTCTGCAGCGGGTGGTGCTTACATACCAGCTTTCTGTGATGTTGTTGTAATGGTGGAAGGGAATGCGTCAATGTATTTAGGTTCACCTCGAATGGCAGAAATGGTTATCGGAGAAAAAGTCGATTTAGAAACGATGGGTGGAGCGAAAATGCATTGCACAGTTTCTGGATGTGGCGATGTACTGGCGAAAACAGAAGAAGAAGCCATTGAGTACGCAAGAAAATATTTAAGTTATTTTCCGGATAATTACCGTGAAAAACCAACTGTGGAGGAGCCGAAACTTCCTGCATCTTTTGAAAAAACCATTGAGGAAATTATTCCAAAAAATCAAAATGTACCATTCAATATGTATGATTTAATAGACCGTATCATTGATGAAGGTTCATTTTGTGAAGTGAAAAAACTATTTGCTGCAGAATTTATTACCGGATTTGCAAGAATTGATGGACAAGTGGTTGGTATTGTGGCAAATCAACCGAGAGTTAAAGGAGGCGTCTTGTTCCACGACTCTGCAGATAAGGCAGCGAAATTTATCAACTTGTGTGACGCTTTCCATATTCCACTCCTCTTCTTAGCAGATGTGCCAGGTTTCATGATCGGAACTCAAGTGGAGAAACAAGGAATTATTCGCCATGGGGCAAAAATGATTTTTGCTATGAGTGAAGCGACAGTGCCAAAGTTAACTGTCATTGTAAGAAAGGCGTATGGAGCAGGACTTTATGCTATGGCAGGACCAGCCTTTGAGCCGGATTGTGGCATTGCCTTAACGACAGCCCAAATTGCAGTGATGGGTCCGGAAGCGGCAGTGAATGCTGTATATGCCAATAAAATTGCCCAATTACCAAAAGAGGAACAAGCGGCCTTTATTGAAGAAAAACGCAATGAATATCGGGAAGAAATTGATATTTATAAACTTGCGTCCGAATTAATTGTAGATGATGTGATTGAACCGAATGAATTGCGCCATGCTTTAACGGCTCGTTTAAAAGCATACACTTCAAAATATTTAGTGTTCTCCGAACGAAAACATGGAGTAAGTCCAGTTTAATATTTCAAAAAGGAAACCCAAGAAATGCTGTTTTTACAACATATCTTGGGTTTTTCTTATTCATTAACGCTCTCCAATGGATCGTTCACTATAAATATAGCGCAACAGTGATTACCATGCAGGCGCATCCTGCAATAACGAAAAGATGCCATATTGCATGATTATAAGGAAGTTTTCTCCAAGCATAAAAGATAGCCCCTATCGAAAATAACAATCCACCTGCAAGCAAAACGGAAAATCCTTCAAATTGCAAAAATTCATAGAGAGGTTTGATTGCAAAAATAATAAGCCATCCCATCGCTAAATACAAAATAAGGGAAAAGGTTTCAAATCGATGGATAAATAAACTTTTAAACACTACGCCAAAAATAGCAATTGCCCAAATAATACATAAAAGGACAAGGCCAAGCACTCCATCGATAGCAATCATTAAGAATGGTGTATATGTTCCTGCAATTAATATATAGATCGATGAATGATCAAGGATAGAAAAAATTTTTTTATATTTTTGAGGCATACTATGTAATAGCGTAGACATGCAAAATAATATGATTAACGATGCACCAAAGATGGAAAAAGAAACAATTTGAATCACGTTACCTGACTGTACAGCTAATAAAATAAATAAAACACAAGCAGGGATGCTCAGTAAAAAACCAATACCATGAGTAATGGCATTCCACAACTCTTCTTTCCAATTTTTGTAATCAAAAGCTTCTGTTTTGTTCATTATCATCAACTCCTATGGTTGAAACTATACTAGGAAAATAAATTTGTGAACACTATCATTTGTCATGTTTTTCATTTTCCCTTGAAAAGTAATGACAGTTGTCATCTTTACAGTCGATAAAAACACTCATTATAATGAATTTAATTCAACTAGAGGAAGTGTTTACGTGAAAAAAATTCATATCGTGACTGATTCGACTTGTGATTTATCAAAAGAAGAAATGACGAAAAATAATATTCATGTTGTCCCATTAACTTTACACATCGATGGGAAAACATACGTGGATGGCGAATTACATCCTGCAACTTTTTTAGATATGATGGATGAAGCAAAGGAGTTGCCGAAAAGTTCTCAGCCAGCACCAGGAAAATTTCAAGAAGTATATGAACAGCTGGGAGAAGAAGGGGATGAAATTATTTCCATCCATGTAGCCAGTAAATTGAGTGGTACTTTAGGATCTGCTCAGCAAGGAGCTCAAATGGCTGGTAAAAATGTGACAGTTTTTGACTCTGAATTTATTGCTTCAGCAATGGGTATTCAAGTTCGAGAAGCGGTGCGCTTGAGGGATGCAGGGGCAACTAAAGAAGAGATTATCAAAAGATTAGAAGAAGTTCGAGCAAATACAAAAATGTTTATATACTTAGATACGATAACGAATCTTGTTAAAGGTGGCAGAATTGGGAAAGGAAAAGCTTTAATTGGGTCATTATTAAATATTAAACCGATTGCCATTTTAAATAAAGGTGAATATACACCAGTTTCGAAAGTAAGAAGTTATAAACAAGTCATTAAATTTATGTTTAATGAATTTTTGAAGAATACAGCGGGCAAGACAGTGAAATCGGTATGTATTAGTCATGCTGGGGGAATGGATGACGTTGGGAATCCATTAAAAGAGCTAATTGAAAAAGAAGGCTTCAATGAAATCGAAGTTTCTTATACTTCTCCCATTGTGAGCACCCATACCGGAAAAGGAGCAATAGCTTTAGTATTTTTCGCAGAATAACGAAGGAAACATTTCAAAAAACAATGAAAGCGGTTTAAAGCTGGACTAGTCGGCTTTAGCCGCTTTATTTTTTCTAAAACTTTATTTCTGTGTTAGTAACTTTACAAAAAGGATGTATATTTAATAGAATTTATTGCATACTAAGAGATTAGTGTTATAAGTTTTACATAAATATCCACTGGAAGATTGTTAAGGAGAGGGAATGTATGAATGTTTGGAAAGTCGCCTTTTTTGTATTATCAGGTGCAATTGTTTTATTATTAAGTTTAGTGATATACTGGGCGACTTCCCCAGTAGACACGCCAATCGCAGCTCCTCATAATACTATTCATAAATCTACTGACAGCGTACTTTATGTAGAAACGACAGCGGAAGATTTTGAAAAGATGGCAATGAAGTATTTATCGAGGGAATTAAAAAATTCTTCCTTACCCATCGATGTGGAAGTGAACGATTCCATTCAACTTTTCAGTGAAATTATCGTTTTTGGCGTCACTGTACCGATTTCTATGAAGTTTGATCCCGTTGTGAATGAACAAGGTAATATTCATTTAAAGCAAAGGGAAGTAAATGTGGGAAGTTTATATATTCCGTCGACAATGGTTTTAAAACTAATGGATGAGGCTATTGAATTTCCTCAGTGGATGGTCATCCGACCGAATGAAGAAGAAATTTTTGTGGATTTGTCGAACTTAACCCTTTCTTCAGGGGCTAAAGTTAAAGCAAAGAAAATCGATTTAGAAAATAATTATATTCAATTAGAAGTCGTTGTGCCAAACGAATAGGAGGGGTCACAATGAAAAAAGAATTAGCGACATTTGCCGGTGGATGCTTCTGGTGTATGGTAAAACCTTTTGATACGTTAGATGGAATCGAATCGGTCATTTCTGGATATACCGGAGGATATGTGGAAAATCCAACCTATGAACAAGTTTGTGCAGGTGGTACAGGCCATCTTGAAGCGGTACAGATTACTTTTAATCCTGAGATTTTCCCATACGAAAAATTAGTAGACATTTATTGGACTTTAATTGACCCGACAGACCCAGGCGGCCAATTTTATGACCGAGGCGAATCATATACGACAGCAATTTTTTATCATAATGAAGAGCAACGGATCATTGCAGAACAATCAAAAAAACGATTAGAAGAGTCGGGGAAATTTAATAAGCCAATAGCGGTGAAAATTCTTCCTGCCAAAGCTTTTTATCCTGCAGAAGAATATCATCAATATTACTATAAAAAAAATCCACTGCATTATGAAAGATACCATATTGGCTCAGGGAGAGCTGGATTTATTAAAGAACATTGGGGGGATATTCATGAATAAAGAAGAACGTTTAAAACAACTAACACCGATGCAATATTATGTAACGCAACAAAATGGTACGGAGCCACCGTACGAAAATGAATACGATCAACATTTTGAAGAAGGAATTTATGTCGATATCGTTTCTGGAAAGCCGTTATTTAGTTCGAAAGACAAGTTTGATGCCGGCTGTGGTTGGCCTAGCTTTGCAAAACCGCTTGAAGAAGAAGAGATTACGGAGCATTTAGATACATCACATGGAATGAAACGCATTGAAGTTCGCAGTAAAACCGCCGATTCCCATTTAGGTCACGTTTTTCCGGATGGCCCTCAAGAACTAGGTGGCTTGCGCTATTGTATTAATTCCGCCGCTTTAAGGTTTATACCGAAAGATAAGTTAGAAGAAGAAGGCTACGGAGAATATTTAAAGCTATTTGTATAATGATGAAAAAGGAGCATCTACAAGGCTGAAGGATGCTCCTTTTTATTTTAGTGAGTGCAAAAAAATTGTGAAAATTAAATTTTAAATTCACTTACTAAGTTTCTTAAATCATCAGCTTGTTTAGCCAATTCTTCCGCACTAGCATTGATTTCTTCCATCGCAGCAGATCCTTGCATTGCAGCTTGAGCGGACCTTTCTGTAGCAACGTTCGTGTGTTGACTTAAATCGTTCACTTCAATAAAGGAAATATTCAGTTCATTCACAATATTAAGAGTGGAACTGATTTTTTCAACCATTGAAATGATGATGTCCGTCGTTTTATTTGTTTGCATGATAATCCGATCTAACACTTGATTTGTATTATTAGTTACTTCAACACCGTGGGAAACGGATTCCACACCTTTTGCATTCTGCAATACAATGGCATCGATTTCTTGTTGAAGGGAATGAACTATTTCGACTACTTCTTTAGCAGCTTCTTGGGATTGGATCGCTAATTTTTTCACTTCATCGCTGACAACAGCAAAACCTTTCCCATGTTCACCAGCACGGGCAGCTTCAATGGCTGCATTTAATGCTAATAAGTTTGTTTGTTCTGCAATTTCAGTAATGGCGGAAACAATCGTTGTAATTTCCTTAGATTTTTCTCTTAACGTTTCAATTGTTGCCGTCGTGTTATTCATTGTATGTTCAATAAATTGAATAACTTCCGTTGAATCTTGTACCGATTGGCTACCACTTTGTGCTGCCAATTGCATTTCTTTTGCTGCAATTTGTACTTCCTTTGCTTCATTATTTAATTCAACCATGGATTCTTCAAGGGTTTTCATTTTAATAGCAGCATCGTTCATTTGTTTAATTGTTGTATTAGAATCGATGGCAATATCGTGGGTGGAACTAGCGATTTCATCGATAGCCTTTGCGTTTTCTTCAGCTAACGCCATTAGTTCTTGGGAGCTAGATGAAACGTGATCAGCTAAGTTCGCCACTTTTTTTACTAAATCAGAAATAGATTCAATCAAAATATTTGTTGATTGTGCGATTAGTGCAAATTCATCCTTCGTTTTTACATGTACGCGACGAGTTAAATCACCCCCTGTATTCGCTATGTCTAATATGGATTCATTAATTTTATAAGTATTAATGCGAATGGAACGGAATAAAAGGATGCTAAAGATTATGGAAAAGATTAAAGCAATCGTTGATAAAAAAACGAAAGCAATGCGTGAAACATTTGCAAAAGTCTCAATCTCTTTTATTCGTTCTTCGTTTTTAAATTCTAGTAACTTTATTAATTCTTCAGTATAGAGTTCGATGTTTTCTTTAATTCTCGGTCCTTCGCTTCTTTCTAACAATCGGACGGCCGTTTCGTAATCAAAATTTTTTCTTGTATCGATGATGTTCGTAGAAAAGTATATATAAGCGTTGTAAAATTGTTGAATGTAACTAATGGATTGATATTCTTCCGGTTGGCTTTCGAAATAGTTAGACAATTCTTTTAATGAAGTTTCAATGATTGCTTTTGTTTCATTATACTTATTTAAGTTTTCTTCATCTCCATAAATAAGGTAGCGTTGTTCATAAATAGTTAAGTTCGAAATTTCATTTCCAAGTTGATTAATTGCTTTTTGCTCTTGTAAATTTACTTCTGCAAAGGTGTTTAAGTTTTGTTGTAGTCTAGTTATGTTAATATAGGATAGAATAAGCATGGTCAAAATGATGCCAAACAATGTAATGAATGCTATTAATACTCGTCCACGTATCGTTTGAATGAATCGTGTTTTTTTATGCTGTTGTTTTGATGACTTTGGATTGTCAACATTTTCTTTCCTTTGCGATAGTTCTTTACTCATTTTTACATACAACCCCTTTGAAATATGTAACTAATACAAAAGTTTACAATATTTACAAAGTTTATTCTACTATAGTTTATCAAAAAGTCCTATTATTTAATTTCATATATAGTCAGGAGGTACTGTATGAATCAAAGTTTTTATCATTTTACTCTTTCCTTTCGTGGTGGAGATGTATCAGACTCAAAAGTTCGATTTGCAGAAAAAATGTTTAAAGACCATAGCTTTCCAAAAACGAGTCGGTCTTTTGAAGAATTATCGAGCTATATTGAAACTCTCGCAGATGATGACATGTCCACAAATACGTTCGATGAAATATGGGAGCTCTATCGAATGAAGCACGGAATTGATTAAGAACATTTTGGGAGAATTCATTGCAATCATTTAGAAAAAAACGTATATTTTAGTTGATATTAATAGAAAAGAGGGACGAGCTTTGAGTATTCATATTAATGCAAAACAAGGAGAAATTGCAGACATTATATTACTCCCTGGAGACCCGTTACGTGCGAAATACATCGCGGAAAATTTTTTAGAAAATCCAACTTGCTATAATGAAGTGCGAAATATGTTTGGCTATACAGGTACGTATAAAGGACATCGAATTTCAGTACAAGGAACTGGTATGGGAGTTCCTTCTATATCCATTTATATAACGGAATTAATGCAAGAATACGGTGTACAAAAATTAATTCGCGTTGGTACTTGCGGTGCGTTACAAAAAGACGTAAAGGTGCGGGATGTTATTTTAGCTCAATCTGCATCAACGGATTCTAAAATGAACGAAATCATCTTTAATGGAATCGATTATGCACCAACAGCGGATTTCGATTTACTATTAAAAGCCTATCAAGCAGGTGTGAAGGCTGGGTTAAACTTAAAAGTAGGGAATGTATTCACAGCAGATATGTTTTACTCTGATGAAAATCAAAATGAAAAACTCGCTCGTTACGGTGTCCTTGCCGTTGAAATGGAAACGGCAGCCCTATATACGTTAGCAGCAAAATTCGAGAGACAAGCTCTTTCTGTATTAACTGTTTCAGATCATATTTTGACAGGGGAATTAACAACAGCTGAGGAAAGACAAACGACATTTAAAGATATGATTCACGTTGCGTTAGAAGCAGCTATACAGGAATAAAGACAACGATATACTGTTTCAAATAATTTCATAATAAGGTGTCACATATAAATTTCAATGAAACTAACAATATGTTGACTGTCATAAAAAATTGACAGTCTTTTTCTTTTCGTAACTGCTTGAAACTGTTAATATGGAAATAACGTGATTAGAAAGTGTATATGAGAGTGGTGAAAGTATATGGATGAACAAAATCAACAGGGGAGAGAGACAGAAAAACTAGACCAAGAGCAACAGGAGCAACAGGAGCAACAAGAGAAACAAGCGCAACCTGCAAAGAGATTTATTCGGTTAAAACCGTTTACTTTTATAATGTTAATATTTTTAACGATCATTTTAACGGCTGGAATAACGATTTTCGCATTGCTCGTTGGAGATGAAAAAGTTGTAGAAGTTGCTGTGCCTGTCGAAAGGGAAGAATTCTCAAAACTATATAAAGCATATGACGAATTGAAAGAAAAATATTATACGGAAATCGATGATGAAGAAATTATTCG
This sequence comes from Lysinibacillus sp., assembly GCA_012735355.1. Taxonomy (GTDB): domain Bacteria; phylum Bacillota; class Bacilli; order Bacillales_A; family Planococcaceae; genus Ureibacillus. Next base: position 20,969 of record JAAYHP010000538.1, read on the forward strand.
CGGTGCCATTAATGGGATGTTTGATGCTCTAGGAGATCCTTATTCCGATTATATGGACAGGGAAGAAGCAGAGCAGTTTAATTCAGATTTATCTTCGAGTTTCCAAGGAATCGGTGCAGAAATTCAAGAGCGCAACGGATATATTGTTGTTGTTTCACCAATTAAAAATTCACCTGCAGAAAAAGCCGGACTTTTACCGAAAGATATCATTCTCTCTGTTGATGGTCAAAGCATCCAAGGAATGAGTGCGACGGAAGCGGTGTTATTAATTCGAGGTGAAAAAGGAACGCCAGTGAATTTAACGATTCAACGGGATGGTTCAGAGGAACTTATTGAAATGACGATTATTCGTGATGATATTCCAATAGAAACGGTATATGGAGAAATGGGAGAAGATAAAATCGCCCATATCCAAATCACTTCCTTCAGTGAAAAAACATATGAAGATTTACAAAATATATTAGATCAATTTAGCGCTGAAGGCATGGAAGGAATTATTTTAGATGTTCGTCAAAATCCAGGTGGCTTTTTACAAGCAGCTATCGATATTGCGAATTTGTTTATCGATGAAGGAAAGCCAATTGTTCAATTGCAAGGTCGCCAAGGAAAACCTGAAGTGATTTTGAGCAAAAGTGGGAAAAAATACAATTATCCAATTGTTGTATTAATTGATAATGGTAGCGCATCCGCTTCCGAAATATTGGCTGGTGCTTTGAAAGAATCAGCAGGTGCAACTCTTGTTGGACTAACGACTTTCGGAAAAGGAACAGTGCAAACAGTAAGTCAATTACCAGATGGTTCCAATTTAAAATATACTACTGGAAAATGGTTAACGCCAAAGGGCAATTGGATTAATGAAACTGGCATTCAACCGGATACGGAAATTCCTTATCCTGAATATTTAAGCATTGCTTACGTTGATCCGAAAAATGTGTTAGAAAAAGGTACCGTATCTAATTATGTGAACGCAGCAGAACAAATGTTAGAAGCTCTTGGATACGACGTTGGCACAATAGACAACACATTTGATGACGCAACTGAAGTAGCCGTTTTACAATTCCAAGAAGATCATGAATTAGAACGTGATGGAAAGGTTACTGGAGAAACGACTTATGCGTTGATGGATGCTTTACGAGAGAAAATTGAAAAAGAAGATCCGCACGTGTTAAAGGCTAGAGAATTGTTGCAAGGTGAATAAAATTAAAGAAGGAAAGAGCTGCATTCTTTACATTTGAATGTCGGCTCTTTCTTCTATTGGAGGGATTAGATGAAAGACGTATATCTTTTTAGTGGATTTTTAGGCAGTGGAAAAACTTCCATGTTAGTCGATGTTTTGAATCAATTAAAGGAAGAAGGTTTAAAGCCTGCCGTTATGATGAATGAACTTGGTGAGATACCTTTTGATTCAAGGGTAGTCGATGAAGACGTTCCGCTCAAGGAAGTGCTAGAAGGCTGTATTTGTTGTTCTGCTGGAGAAAAAATTGAAGCGCAAATTCAAACTTTGCTTCATGATTTTCATTTTGATGTGTTAATTATTGAATCGACGGGAGCCGCTCATCCTGTGGAAGCATTAGATGCGGTTTACTCTCCTTTATTTGCAGACCCATTAAACATTAAAGGGATTGTTACTGTGGCAGATAGTAAACTTTGGATGGAACGAAATAAACTGTCTCCTCAAGCAAGAAGCCTTTTTTTAGAACAAATTCGTCACGCTCATTTAATTCTTGCGAATAAAAGCGATTTGCTTTCAGAATCAGAAAAGGCGAGCGTAGCTTTTGAATTACAAGGAGTAAATCCGCACGCCTTTATTTTACAAACAACGAATGGTCGTGTGCCTTTGAAGCTCCTTCAAAATATGCAAGCAACAGCTTTAAGAAAAAATGAAATTCAACAAGCTCAGATTGGGAAGCATTTGCATTTAAGTTCTCGATTAATTGAATTTCATCGATCCTTTACTCAAGAAGAGTTTGAAGAGTGGGTAAGAAGTTTACCAGAATCTGTGTATCGCATGAAAGGTTATGTGCCTATTAAAGGGATTCGATATCCGATGATATTTCAATATGCTTATGGCTTAGTACAATGGTTGCCGGAATATATGAACATGCCTCCAAAGATTGTGATGATTGGAGAAAATGTTGATAATGTACCAGTGATTGGTGAAGAAATATAATTTATGAAAATGTAAAAATCGTAATACGTTTGTTGTAACAGTAAGTCTCTATCATTCTGTCAATAGGTTGTTGCTAGCAATTTATTTTTTTGCTGTAAAAAAATGTAGTGTAGAAGATTATAAAGTTCTTACTATTAAAGCTTTCTAATTTTGATGGATATATTACCAATAGTTGGACCATTTTTTTCAATTTTTCACCTTTATGATTAGTAAAAGAAAGGAGAATGGAAAATGAAAAAATGGTTCATTACATTTTGTACATTTTGTTTAATTGCAACGGTTAGTACTCAAGCAAGTGCAGCACCAGTTGTTACGGAGGATAATAAACAAAATAAATTGTTTATTTACACGATTAAATTTCATAATGTTAACGGTTTAATCTTCCGTACATTTAAAAAACTTCCTATATTGAATGGAGCTGAAGGGAATAGGGCAAATACAATTAATTTTGCGAAAGTAACTCCAGAAAAAATTATATCGACTATACATAATGGGGATCTTTTAGTTCAATCAAACAATCCGGTAGAGGAAACAGAAGTATCTATTCCAAAAGCACCAACACCTGAAATATCTGTTGATGACTCGGCGAATAACAACGAACAAGAAAAAACTCCATCTATTCCATTAGAAGAAGAAACACCTGCTTCAAATGATGGGAAATATTATATAAATAAAGAGCAGATTCATAAAGAGTTTGAAGAAATCATGAACAACTTCTTTAAACAAAACCCATCTAACGAATACAATAGTGGGCAAAATGAAAACGTGAAAAAGCCTACTACAACTCCGGCAAATCCTGCTCCAACAGCACCGAAAGAGTCGGTAGAAACGCCGACAACACCACAACAACCAACATCAAGTAACGTGTCTGATTTCGAACGTCAAGTGGTGGAATTAACGAATGCAGAACGGGCAAAGGCAGGAATTGCACCATTAGAAATATATGGTCCATTAATGAACGTTGCGGAAGCGAAGTCACAAGATATGGCGAATCTAGGTTATTTCTCTCATACGAGCCCCACATATGGTAGCCCATTTGATCAAATTAAAGCGGCGGGAATTCAATATCGCGCTGCAGGGGAAAATATTGCTCAAGGTCAAAGAACTCCTGAACAAGTGGTAAACGCTTGGATGAATTCTCCAGGTCATAGAGCCAATATTTTAAATGCGAGCTATACCCATATTGGTGTCGGATTCGTTGAAAATGGCTATTACTGGACACAACAATTTATTCAAATGTAATTGTATAAAAAGGATACCTAGCGAGGGCGTTAGGTATCTTTTTATATGTTATAATGAATTTCCGTTTCGCAGATGCTCTAGGGCGCGGCTTCAGCCTTTATCTTTTTATTATCATCTAATATGCTTTATGATAAAATCAATGATGGTAGCTTCATTTACAGAAAAGATGAAGCATATTGTAAACGAGAAGTTAGAACTTGATACATCGGAGTTTTCATGAGAATAGGAGAATTTTTGTGAGCAAAAAAACAATCATTTTAACTGGTGGCGGAACAGCGGGGCATGTATCGTTAAACCAAGCCATTATTCCAACTTTACAATCAAAAGGATATAACGTCCATTACATCGGTTCTCATGATGGAATTGAAAAAGAGCTTATTACAGAAAGTTTTCCAGAAGTTCCTTATCATAGTATTTCCAGTGGAAAATTAAGACGTTATTTTTCATTAAAAAATTTCACGGATCCATTTAGAGTATTAGCAGGTATCACTCAGGCTCTTGCCATTATAAAAAAAGTGAAACCATCCATCGTTTTTTCCAAAGGTGGGTTCGTATCAGTTCCAGTAGTCATTGCTTCGAAGCTATTAAATATTCCAGTCGTCATTCATGAATCGGATGTAACTCCCGGTTTAGCCAATAAAATTGCACTACCTTTTGCCTCACATATATTTACAATTTTTAAAGAAACGTTAAATTATGTACCGAAAAACAAAGCTACTTGTACTGGTTCCGTTGTTCGAGAACACTTATTTAATGGAAATAAAATGCGTGGATTAAAAATTTGTTCTTTTGATGGAAAAAAACAAGTATTGTTAGTCATGGGGGGAAGTTTAGGTTCTGTAGTTTTAAATGAAGCGATTCGACACAATTTACAAGAATTATTGGAACGTTTTCATGTTATTCACCTTTGCGGAAAAGGGAATATCGATGAATCATTAAACGATATAAAAGGCTATAAACAATTTGAATATGTGACGACGGAATTATCAGATTTGATACATGCTGCGGATTTCATTGTTTCTCGCGCAGGATCAAACGCAATTTTCGAATTTTTAGCTTTAAAAAAGCCGATGTTGCTTATCCCTCTTTCTGCAGCCAAAAGTCGAGGCGACCAAATTTTAAATGCGAAACTTTTTAAAAATCAAGGATTTGCAGAAGTATTAGAGGAAGAACAATTAACGAAAGAATCTTTTATGGATTCCCTTGAAAGGCTAATAAATAATAAAGATCGTATCCTCAATGCGATGCACAATGCAGAAAAACCGAAAACCCCAAAAGAAATGGTAGACCTGATTTTACAATATGAAAAGTAAAAATAGAGGTTGGGACATATAGCTAATTTAATTAAGAATCAGTGAAGAAGCATAGTAAAAAAATGATATGCAACGAAAATTGATTGGAGTGACGGGGCGACTCCAA
>JAAYHP010000539.1 GCA_012735355.1 Lysinibacillus sp.
AATACTTCTTGTAATGAATTGCGCTGTGCTTCAGCAGATTTATAAGATTCTTGGACATTTTTATTCGTTTCTTCAGCCGTGCGGGCAATTTCTGTGACAGATGCTGCTACCTCTTCTGCTGCAGCAGAAATTTGCTCTGTTACCGCAGATACATCTTCTAATTGAGCCTTTACTTTAACAATGGCCTCTACAATCGTATTAAAGGAGTTTCCAACGTCATCAATAATACCTACACCTTTATGAACATTGTCCAAACTTTCCTGTACTGCCATTTCCACATTTTTTGTATCTTGCCGTATCTCATTTGTCAAAGTAACAATCTGACCAGCTGAACGGTTCGATTCTTCTGCTAATTTACGAACTTCATCTGCAACAACAGCAAATCCTTTACCGTGCTCTCCTGCCCGTGCCGCTTCAATAGCTGCATTCAAAGCAAGCAAATTCGTTTGCTCCGTAATGCTCGTAATAACTTGCGTAATGTTTTCAATTTCTTCAGACTGCTTACTTAATTTTTGAATTAACTCTGTAGTGAGTTTTGTAGATTCATAAATTGAAAGCATCTGCTCACTTGCTGTTTTAATGTTAACGGAACCTTTAGATGCGATATCTTCCGTTTGGCTGGCAAATTTAAATAATTCTTGAGCAGATTCTGCAATTTTTTGGATACCTAATGCGGTTTCATCCATAGCTGTGGCGCTTTCTAATGCAGAGCTGGCCATCGCACTGGCACTCGTCGATCCCTCTTTTACCACATCAAACATCATGGATGAAGCAGTGTTCACTTCTTCTGTTGAAGCAACTAACTTTTCGGAAGTGTTGTTTAAGTGACTTGCACTTTCTGAAAGGTTCAAAATTAGCTTTGATAATGTCTCTTTTAATTCATTAATGGCCTTTGATAAATGACCAATTTCATCATTCGTATGAATTTGAACCGGTTCAATTTTTAGATTGCCCTTCGTAATTTCTTGAATATACTTTTCTAAATGAATTAGTGGCTTCGCAATTTTACTGGACAACACTAACGAAACTACTATTCCCACGATAATAACAATGACAATAGCAATAATCGTAGTAAAAATAGCGCTGTTTGATTTTCCCTTTGCTTTACTTCGGGCATCTGTAAAGGCATTTGTCACTTCATTAAATAATGCAGTCGCATCATCCATAAAAGTGATCACATTTGTTCCAGCTACGTCCACGTAATAGGATGCTGCCGCTTCATATCCTTCTGAATCTTTAAGAGCGATGGCTTCATCAAAACCATCATGCATAATTTTTGCTTTTTCCTTTACACTTTCAACTAATTCCCTTGCTACTTGATTATCTTCACTAATACTTTCATCTAAATGTTGAATCATTCCATTCACTTCATCACGATGTGTTTGGATTGCTTCTTTCACATCTTTTCCCATAATATAGGTTTGGACTAGGGAAGCTTGTGCCATTACAAATCGATTCAATTCAGCATTGGAGAAGGTTTGAGGTAGATTTTCATCCAATGTACGACTATAAATTTTTTCAACAGCTATTAATTGATTAAATATGATTGTACTTGCTAAAACGGTTACAACAATCGTTATTCCAAATGCAGTAATTAACTTGTTTTTTATTGACATTATAACTCCCTCCCCTACTTAAATCATAATGGAAATGATGTTACTAGAAAATATTATTATAGTTAAAATAAGTAAAATGATAATAAATAATTAGTCGAAAAAAGTTGTATATCTAAGACTAAA
>JAAYHP010000540.1 GCA_012735355.1 Lysinibacillus sp.
GCGATAATACCGCAAATTCCTATCAGTTTTGGATAGAAAGAGTATTGCAAAATACTTAACGGAGATATTCCAGCTACGCTCACAGCTGCAAGGAATTGGGCTCCGTATGGTAGAAGGCCTTGGGTCGCACAAGAGAAAAGATCTAATATACTTGCAGATTTTCGTGGCTCAATATTATACTGATCCGCAATATTTTTCGCTAACGGTCCGGAGATTAAAATTGCTATTGTATTATTAGCCGTCGATAAATCTGTTATACCGACCAAACCAGCAATCCCTAGTTCTGCACCTTTTTGAGATTGAATGTTCCGTGTCACAATATGTAGCAGGAAATCTATACCGCCGTTAAATTTAATCACCTCTCCCATTCCGGCAATTAATATGGCAAGAAAGGCCATTTCATACATTCCTGCCATGCCTTCACCAATCTTTTGTAAAAGGCTCATGAACTGATAGCTACCATCTGCTAAACCTACAATCCCAGAGAGCACAATCCCTATTGCTAAAACAAGGAAAACATTCATTCCAACTAACGCAAGTACAATTACTAAAACATAGGGAATTATCTTTACAATACTATAACTTAACTGCTCTACTTGTCCCGATTCACCTAATGTGATAACCCCTAAAATAATCGAAGTTACAATCGCAGCTGGCAACACAATCCAAAAGTTCACCTTAAATTTATCCTTCATTTCTGCGCCTTGCGAACGAACGGCAGTGATGGTTGTATCGGAAATAAAGGATAAGTTATCGCCAAACATCGAACCACCAATAATGGATGCCATTACTAAAGCCATAGAAATATCGGTATGTTCGCTTATCCCTACTCCGATTGGCGCTAGTGCAACGATGGTTCCAACCGATGTCCCCATCGACAAAGAAATAAAGCAGGCGATGATGAACAAGCCTACAACGAGCAAGTTTTGCGGAACAACAGATAGGGCGAAGTTAACAGTGGAGTCCACTGCCCCCATACCTTTTGCAACCTCAGAAAAAGCACCTGCTAATAGAAAAATGATCACCATTAGCATCACATTTAAATTTCCCGCACCTTTACAAAATATATCAACCTTTCGTGAGAAGGGTTCTTTTCGATTCATCGCTAAAGCTACAGCCCCTGATATAGTAATGGCTACAATAACAGGAAAAGCATAAAAATCACCTGTAATCATCCCTGAGCCTATAAATAAAATTAAAAACACTACAAAAGGGATTAACGCCCATGGATTCCCTTTTTTCATTGTTCCACCTCCAAAAAATTTAGGACACGGCTTTTTCGTGTCCCGAAAAAAAACCTCTTCTTGAAAATGCAAGAAGAGGCCTTATATTTATAAAACACTCAACTTATCTATCAAGTCTTGCTTGCTGGATTTGGCACAGTAACTTATAAATAAGTTCCGCTGCCGAGATTTCATCAGGCCAGTCCCTCCATCTCTCTTGATAAGAAGAAAAAATCTTATTTTTTTGACACAGCAAATAAAAGATTACATGATTTTCGATATTATATCAATAAAATTTACCTGGATGTTTTTATCTACCAAAATGTAACTATCATTGGAAAGGTTCTCTGCATTTATTCTTCCAGTTGGTGAAATTCATAACGTTTAAATTTCATCATTGATATAATGCCGAGAATAGGTCCAATCGCTAAAATAGAAAATACCCACTCCCAACCAACAAACCTTTGAATAATAGGAATTAGATTAATTGAACATATAGTAATAAGGAATCCGATACACATTTGAAAAGTGAGGGCCGTACCTACAAAATCCTCCTCAGCTACTTCTGAAACGGCTGCAGAAAATTGAGCGGAATCCGAGATTACAGACATTCCCCAAATCATTGAGATGATTAAAGTTAACCAAATAGATTGTCCAAATGTAAATCCTATAAATATTGAACAGATTGCACTTATAAACATAGATACGATCGTTAAATTGGATCTACCTAATTTATCTGATATGATTCCACCTATAACGCAGCCAATCCCTCCTGCTATCCCAATGGAAATAAAGGAGGATAATGCAATGAACCAATAAGGGGTTTCCGGTAAAGTTATGGAAAAACTAGCTGTCAAAAAAGCGGGAATCCATGTCCACATCGCATATAATTCCCACATATGACCGAAATAACCGTAATTCGCGAGCATTACTGGTTTACTTCTAATAACCTTACTTATTAATTTTAATGAGAAAGAAGATTTTTTTGCTTGCCCTGGAGCATCTTCTAAAATAAATGTCCCAATGAAAGCTGATAATAATGCCAACATCGAACTACAAATGATGACGAATTTCCAATTTAATGATGAAAAAAACATTAAAACAAAATGAGGTAATGATGATCCTAGGGTTAATGCGGCAATCAAGATTCCAATGGCAACTCCTCGATTTTTCGGAAACCATTGAGATAAAATTTTCACAGCAATGGGATATACACCAGCAAGTATAATCCCCGTTAAAATTCTCAGTAAAATACCGAAAAAGGCATTATCCACTAAAATTAGTAAGGCATTGAATATTGCCCCAAGAAAAGCGGAAACTGCAAAAATCTTCCGGGGATTATAACGATCAGCAATCCCTAAAAATGAACTAAAGAACGCTCCGATGACAAAGCCAATTGGAACAGAAGCAGAAAGCCAAGCTTCTGAACTGGAATGAATATTCCATACAATCATTAATTGGGGGGCAATAACTGATGCACTAAACCACAAGCTTAATGCGCATAATACGGAAAAACCAATCCATGCCAATGCTCTCCAACTACCTTGAATCATCAATATCACCTCTGTCATATAAATTCTTCAGAGTGCTAATATAAAGCTAAATATTATCTATAAATTCGCATACAATAGTACTTCATCAACATAACTTCTAATTCCTTCTTAAAAATGGCTAGGACTAAACAAAATCACTTTAATTCTTGGCCTCTTCTTCTTAAGAAAAATTAAAAGAAGACGAACGTCTATGTTCGCCTTCTCTTTTAATTATATGCACAAAATCGGCATAATAATATATTTTTACGTCTGAAACCCTTGATACACAAAGGTTTTTTCCATATTATCCGATAGACCCTTCCATTTCGAACTTGATTAAGCGGTTCATTTCTACCGCGTATTCCATTGGAAGTTCTTTCGTGAATGGTTCTATGAAGCCCATTACGATCATTTCTGTTGCTTCTTGTTCAGAAATACCGCGGCTCATTAAGTAGAATAATTGTTCTTCCGATACTTTTGAAACTTTCGCTTCGTGTTCAAGAGACACGTTGTCATTTAAAATTTCGTTGTATGGAATTGTATCCGATGCGGATTGATTATCTAAAATTAACGTATCACATTCGATGTTCGCACGGGCGCCACTTGCTTTTGGACCGAAGCGAACGATCCCGCGGTAAGTTACTTTACCGCCTTGTTTTGAAATGGATTTTGATACGATTGTTGATGAAGTATTTGGTGCTAAGTGAATCATTTTCGCCCCAGCATCTTGGTGTTGACCTTTACCTGCAATGGCAATAGAAAGAGTCATACCACGAGCACCTTCACCTTTAAGGATACAAGCAGGATACTTCATCGTTAATTTGGAACCAATGTTACCGTCAATCCATTCCATCGTACCATTTTCTTCAACAATAGTACGTTTCGTTACTAGGTTGTAAACGTTGTTTGCCCAGTTTTGGATCGTTGTATAGCGGCAATACGCACCTTTTTTCACGATAATTTCAACTACCGCAGAGTGAAGGGAACTTGTTGTATACACAGGAGCTGTACAACCTTCAACGTAATGCACGTGAGCACCTTCATCGACGATAATTAATGTACGTTCAAATTGACCCATATTTTCAGAGTTGATGCGGAAATATGCTTGTAGTGGCGTATCCACTTTTACACCAGGTGGAACGTAAATGAATGAACCACCGGACCATACAGCTGTATTTAATGCCGCAAACTTGTTATCCGATGCTGGTACTACTGTACCCCAATATTTTTTGAAAATATCTTCGTTTTCTTGAAGGGCTGAATCAGTATCTTTAAAGATAATTCCCATCTCTTCAAGGTCTTTTTTCATGTTGTGGTAAACAACTTCTGATTCATATTGCGCAGATACACCAGCTAAATATTTTTGCTCAGCTTCCGGGATACCTAATTTGTCAAATGTTCGTTTAATTTCTTCCGGTACTTCATCCCATGAACGTTGAGTTGCTTCCGTCGGTTTTACGTAGTAAGTAATTTCATCGAAGTCTAAACCTGAAAGATCTCCACCCCATTGTGGCATCGGTTTCGAATAGAATATTTCAAGAGCCTTCAAGCGGGATTCAAGCATCCACTCTGGCTCGTTTTTCATTTTTGAAATTTCACGGACGATTTCTTCGGTTAATCCACGTTTTGAACGGAATATAGAAACGTCCTTATCATGGAAGCCGTATTTGTAATCGCCAATTTCGGGCATTTTTTTTGCCATGTTCTCTCCTCCGTTCAAATTTATTTCGTTTTCTCACTAACGCCTTTTTCCATAGCTTTCCAAGCGAGGGTTGCGCATTTAATGCGGGCAGGAAATTTTGAAACACCTTGCAGTGCCGCAACATCTCCTAATTCATCTAAAATATCTTCGTCAATCTCTTCACCAAGCATCATTTTTGAAAAAATTTCTGCTAACTCAAGAGCTTCTTCAATTTTTTTACCTTTAATTACTTCCGTCATCATTGAAGCCGATGACATGGAAATGGAACAACCTTCCCCGTCAAATTTAGCGTCTTCCACGATGCCATCATTGACTTTTAACGTTAGATGAATGCGGTCACCACAAGTAGGATTGTTCATATCAATCGTAACGTTATTTTCGTCTAAAAATCCTTTATTGCGAGGTTTTTTATAATGTTCCATAATTACAGCGCGGTATAATTGATCTAAATTATTCAAAGACATCGTTAAAATACTCCTTCGCTACGCGCAATCCTTCAACGAGTGCATCAATATCCTCTTTATTGTTGTAAATATAGAAACTCGCTCTTGCAGTTGCAGAAACGTTTAACCATTTCATTAATGGTTGAGCACAATGATGTCCTGCACGGATTGCAATACCGTTCATATCAAGAACCGTTGCAAGGTCGTGAGGATGCACGCCATCTAAATTGAAAGTTACTAAGCCACAACGTTTTTCTGGATCTCTCGGACCGTAAATGTGTAAGCCGTCAATTTTCTCCATTTCTTGTAATGCATAGGCAACTAACTCATGTTCGTGATTGATGATTTTTTCCAATCCGATTTCAGTGAGATAGTCAATAGCAGCACCTAAACCGATGGCACCAGCAATGTTTGGTGTACCTCCCTCAAACTTCCACGGGAGCTCTTTCCAAGTAGAATCATATAAATCAACGAAATCAATCATTTCGCCACCAAACTCGATTGGCTCCATATTTTCTAACAGTTCTCTTTTTCCGTAAAGCACACCAATTCCTGTTGGTCCACACATTTTATGACCGGAAAAGGCTAAAAAGTCGCAATCTAAGTCTTGCACGTCTATTGGCATATGAGGTGCAGCTTGAGCCCCATCCACTACAATAATTGCACCGTTTTCGTGGGCAATTTCTGCTACTTCTTTAATTGGATTAATCGTTCCTAAAACATTTGAAGTCATCGTCATTGCCACAATTTTTGTTTTTGGTGTAATCGTTGCTTTTACTGTATCTAATGAAATAGTGCCATCTTCTTCTAAATCAATATATTTTAATACTGCATTTTTTTCCTTAGCTAGTTGTTGCCATGGAATTAAATTGGAGTGGTGCTCCATATAAGTGATGACGATTTCATCACCTTCTTGAATGTTTTGTCGCCCGTACCCGCTCGCAACTGTATTTAAAGATGTTGTCGTACCGCGAGTATAAATAATTTCCTTCGTAGAATTCGCATTGATGAATTTGCGAATTTTTTCCCGTGCCCCTTCATAAGAATCCGTTGCACGGTTTCCTAACGTATGAACGCCACGATGCACATTTGAATTATCTAAATCATAATATTTACGCACCACTTGTAATACTTGTTCAGGTTTTTGAGAAGTAGCAGCACTATCAAGGTAAACGAGCGGATGCCCGTTTACTTCTTGATTTAAAATTGGAAATTGTTTACGGATTTCATTCATTAGCGAACTTTCCCTTCGATAACCTTTGTCAACTGCTGCTTAACACCTTCAATAGGAAGCGAATTTACGACTGGTGCAAGGAATCCATGGATGATTAATCGCTCTGCCTCAGCTTTAGAAATACCTCGGCTCATTAAATAATAAAGTTGGTTCGGGTCGACTCTTCCGACAGAAGCTGCGTGACCTGCCATTACGTCATCTTCATCGATTAAAAGAATTGGGTTTGCATCTCCACGAGCTTTATCGGATAACATTAATACTCGCGATTCTTGCTGTGCATTGGATTTTGATGCGCCATGTTCAATTTTACCAATTCCGTTAAAGATTGTTTGAGCTGCATCTTTCATAACACCATGTTTTAAAATGAACCCTTCAGTATTTTTACCCCAGTGACGTACTTCAGTCGTGAAGTTTTGTTTTTGCGTTCCTCGGCCGATAACTACTGTTTTTGTATCTGCAGTAGATCCATCACCAATAAGGTGGGTAATATTTTCAGAAATCGTATCAGAATCGTTCATCAAACCGAGAGCCCAGTCAAGTTTTGCATCACGTTCTAAGTAACCACGACGATTAACATACGTAGTAAAGCCATTAGCTAATACATCAACTGCACCGAAAGTCACTTGTGCATTATCAAGAAGAATTACTTCTTCGATTAGATTTGCTTGACCTTTTGCAGTTTCAACTGTTGAAAGATAGTTTTCAACAAAAGTAACAGCCGAATTTTTATCTGCAACAACTAGCACATGGTTAAAAAGTGAAGCTTCTTCATTATCATTTAAGAACACAACTTGAATCGGTTTTTCAATGACAACATTTTGCGGTACGTATAAAAATACACCGCCGTTTACTAGTGCAGCATGGTAAGCAGTTAATTTATGTTCATCTAATTTCACAGCTGTCGTCATGAAATATTTTTGAACTAAATCGCTATGCTCACGTACTGCTGTTAAGAAATCTGTGAAGATAACACCTTGAGCTTTTAATTCATCTGAAAGTTTTAAATAAGCTGGTGTGTTATTTCTTTGAATATAAAGGTTTTCTTGGTTTTCGATATCGATTAAATCCTTCACTTCTTTCGGTAGTTCGTCCAAAGTGAATTGTTCACTTTCCACCGTATGTTGAGGAAAATCAATAAAGTTCCATTTTTCAATATTTGTTTTATCAGGTTTCGGCATTGGTAATTCACTAGCTTTTTCAATTGCAGCCGCACGTAGGTCACAAAACCATTTTGGTTCATTGTTTAACTCAGAGAACGAGCGGACTTCACTAGCTGATATCGCCAATTTTGTTTCAACCGTCATCTTCAATCGTCCTCCTAAATTAAGCTTCTTGTTCTGTAATTGCGTCTGTATCTTCAATACCTAGTTCTTGTTTTACCCACTCATAACCTTCTGCTTCAAGTCTTTTCGCTAGTTCCGGTCCGCCGGATTTCACAACTTTACCTTGCATCATCACGTGTACATAATCAGGTGTAATGTAGTTCAGTAAACGTTGATAGTGAGTAATTACTAAGCAACCGAAGTTTTCTCCACGCATTTCGTTAACGCCTTTTGACACTACTTTTAATGCGTCAATATCAAGACCTGAGTCAATTTCGTCCAGGATTGCAAAAGTAGGTTTAATCATCATCATTTGAAGGATTTCATTGCGTTTCTTTTCCCCACCAGAGAATCCTTCATTTAAATAACGTTGGGACATTTCTGGGTCCATTTCTAGGAATTCCATTGTTTTGTCTAACTCGCGAATAAATTTCATAATAGAAATTTCATTTCCTTCTCCACGACGAGCATTAATTGCAGAACGGATAAAGTCCGCATTTGTTACTCCAGAAATTTCAGAAGGATATTGCATTGCTAGGAAAAGACCAGCTTTAGCTCGCTCGTCCACTTCCATTTCTAAAACATTTTGTCCATCTATTTCAATTGTCCCTTGAGTTACTTCATATTTAGGATGTCCCATAATCGCTGCTGCTAATGTGGACTTACCAGTACCGTTAGGCCCCATAATTGCATGTACTTCGTTTGTATTAATAGTTAGGTTTACACCTTTTAAAATCTCCTTGTCTTCAATGGAAACGTGAAGATCTTTAATGACTAAAGTTGACATGTATATACCTCCATTTATACTATCAATGGTAATACCATTTCTAATTTATTATCATTCTAATCTTAACCGAAAACATCTTAGCATGCAAAAGTTTTAAACTTAAATCGTAATATTTCAACAAAAACCCTATCATTATTAGAATTCTCCTCTATTAATTAGTTCATTAGAAAAATTTCCTTAGTAAAAAGTAGGGAGTATCATTTTCAATAAATTTACCATAATTGAGAATGGTTATTAATAAGAACGAATGTCCATTCACTAGTTCCATATTTACTTTTATACTTCTTTCAATTAATATAAATAATATATATTTTTGTCAGTAAATAATCTATTTATTAGATAAATTGGAGGGAGAACACTGGAATTACGTCAATTGCGATATTTTGTTGAAGTTGCTGAGCGAGAACATATTTCAGAGGCCGCAGAACATCTACACGTCGCTCAATCCGCAGTCAGTAGACAAATTGCCAATTTGGAAGAAGAATTAGGCACTCCACTGTTTGAACGGGTTGGCCGAAACGTAAAACTTACCCCTATAGGAAAAATATTTTTAGAACATACGATTACCGCATTAAAAGCCATTGATTTTGCAGTAAAACAAGTGGAAGAATATTTAGACCCTGCAAAAGGTACAATTAAAATCGGATTCCCTACGAGCCTAGCAAGTTATGTTCTTCCAACAGTTATTTCTGCATTTAAAAAGAAATATCCCGATGTATCATTCCATTTACGCCAAGGTTCCTATCGATATTTAATCGATGCAGTAAAAAATCGAGAATTAAATCTTGCTTTTTTAGGTCCAGTACCTCAAAAAGATGAAAGTATCAATACAATGATTTTATATAGTGAAAACATCCATGCTTTACTTCCTGCCAACCATCCTCTTGCTAAACGTGAAAAAATCCATCTAGATGAACTTCGAAAAGATCAATTTGTTTTATTCCCTGAAGGATACATATTAAATTAGGTAGCAGTAGATGCATGTAAATCGGCTGGTTTTGTGCCGAATATCACTTCTGTAGGAGAAGATATGGATGCTTTAAAAGGGCTTGTTGCGTCAGGAATCGGAGTTACATTGTTGCCGGAAAGCTCCTTTATCGATTCCACTCCCCGTTTTACAGTAAAGATGGAAATAGAAAATCCTAACATCCGACGCACCGTTGGAATTATTTATCCGACGAACCGAGAACTCGCACCCTCTGAACAAGTATTTATTCAATTCGTTAATTCTTTCTTCTCGCGATTAAATCAATTCCAATAAAAAAGAGGTTGGGACAAAAGTAAAAACTCATCATTTTCTCTTAAAAGAAAATGATGAGTTTTTGATATTAAACTGAAAATTGATTTCCGTTCCGGGGACGCTTTCCAC
>JAAYHP010000541.1 GCA_012735355.1 Lysinibacillus sp.
CTTCTAGATGCACCACCTGCAAGTAAAATTCCAATTCTTTTCATTACCCACCACTTACCGGCGGAATGAAGGCAACGACGTCATTTTCTTGTAATACATCATCTAAACTGGCATATTCTTCATTCACCGCAACATGTACGATGTCTTGAAATCCATCATATTTTGATTGAACATGCTCCAAAAGTTCTCTCACCGTATGGCCTGCTTATGGAAGTTGTTCTTCCTGTTTTCCGATTTTTTCTTTCAAACCCGCAAAGTACAATAAAGTTATCATACACTTCCCCTACTTTCAGTTTTTTTTCTTTGATCTCCAATCCATTGTTCCCCGTTTTCCCAAATTTCCTTTTTCCAAATCGGAACAATCTCTTTTAGCCGTTCGATTGCGTATTCATTCGCTTCATAAGCAGCCTTTCTATGAGGAGAAGAAACAGCGATGACAACCGCAATTTCAGAAATTTGCAATTCACCGATGCGGTGCCCAATCGCCGTTTTTGTTCCTGGCCACTTCGACGCAATTTCTTCACCGATTCTCTCCAACATTTTTTCAGCCATTGGCACGTACGCTTCATAAGCTAAGTAACACGTGCGTATACCTTCCGTATATTCCCTCACATGACCGGTAAACACCGTAATAGCCCCTGCATTTGGATGCAACACCGCTTGGCGATATTTCTCCGGATTTAATTCATCTTCTACAACTTCAAAAAGTTTCATTTTCCACATCTCCACCTATCCACTCATTTAACCAACCCCATATTTTTTCCTCGTCATTAATGCAAAAAACTCGAGGAAAATCAATGGTGGCTTCGCCATGGGTAAGGACGCAAACGATATTTTTTAACCCTTTTAACTCTTCCCATTCCCGCCACTCTTTTACAATAACGATTTTTTCATAATCTTCTTGCTTGAAACCTTCAATAAATAACAAATCCGGATCCAATATATTTACCCATGCAATGATTTTTGATAACGGCATATCTCCTCTTTTTTTATGTAATTGAATCGTTTCATTATCAACTGCTATGGAGAGGCTTGCCCCTGCATGGAAAAACTTCATACTATCCGTATTGGAATCCGGTTGTTGTAAACCATTGTTATGCCCATGATGTTTAATGACCGCTACATCTTTTCCATCTTCGCTTAACATTTTTACAAATGATTCAATCAATGTTGTTTTACCGCTATTTTTATAACCGACCACTTGTAAAATTTTTAAATTGTCCACGACTCTACCCCGTCTTCTAGCCCGAGTAAAAGTACATCAACTAAATCTCCTGCTTTAAAATTCCTCGTTCCCCCCGGAAGAACCATAATTGCATTTCCTTTTGCAATCGATGATACGGCATTGGATTTATTAAATCCAGCAGGGCGAATGACTGGCTTTCCATCGGTAAATGTATAGAGGCTTCGAACGAATCGTGTAAATGGATTCGGCTTAAAAAAATCTTCTTCTAAGTATGCTTTTACTTGCGGTAAAAAAACTTTTCGATTGCCCATCATTGTTTGAATGGCAGGACGAGCAAAAAGTTCAAAACCAGTAAAGCAAGCTGAAGGATTTCCTGATAGGCCAAATAATAATTTCCCATCCAACACAGCAACCGTCGTCACACTTCCAGGACGCATCGCCACTTTATTAAATAGCACTTCTGCTCCAAGCTCTTTATAAATTTGTGGTAAAAAATCAAAATCTCCAACGGACACACCGCCTGTCGTTATGACTAAATCATTTTCCTTAAAGACTTGTTCTACTAATGATAGGCAAGTATCTAGATCATCGGAAAACATTCCGTAATACGTTCCTTCAATTCCCATTCGAGCAAGTTGTGCAATGATCATCGGCCCATTGCTGTTACGAATTTTTCCAGGCACAAGCTCGTCCTCCACATCAATCAGCTCTGTGCCAGTGCAAATAACGCCTACTTTCGGCTTTCTACGTACCTTCACTTTGTGATAGCCAAAAGTCGCGAGCAGCGCAATTGTGCCAGGATGAATTAAAGTACCTGCTGGAATTAATTCTTCTCCCTTTTTCGCATCCTCTCCTTGAAGAGAAATATTTTCATTCGGTTCAAACGGTTTTCGAATAGTGAAAGAATTGCCATATTCCAACGTTTGTTCAAACATTATAACACAATCTGCACCCTTTGGAATCATCGCCCCCGTCATAATACGGATAGCTTCAAAAGGTCCAATCGTATGATTCGAAACCTCTCCGGCTCCTATATGATCGATAACATTGAAAAGAATTCTTTCCGTGCTGGACGCACCCTTTGTATCAATTGAACGCACTGCAAATCCATCGTATGGAGAACGGTTGAATGAAGGAACATCATGTTTGGCAATGATTGGCTCTGCCAATGAATATCCTAAAGAATTTAAATAGTCAATTTCAATGATTGGCAATGGTTTAGAATGATTAATAACCTTTTCCACCGCACTGCTTACAGGTATCGGTTTTCTTATTTCCATCTCTATCAGCTCCGTGATATAATCATTTTCAATGAAATAAAAGGAAGTGTACAACATGACTGAACTTACCCATTTTAATGAACAAGGCCGAGCAAAAATGGTTGATATATCTGATAAAACAGAAACGGTTCGAACAGCTGTTGCCGCTTCTCAAATCACCGTTAATAAAGCCATTTATGAACAAATTACTGAAGGAACAAACAAAAAAGGGGACGTATTCGCTGTAGCACAAGTGGCAGCCATTATGGCGGCGAAAAATACTTCAAATATCATTCCGATGTGCCACCCGATTTCCCTAACAGGAGTAAACATAACTTTTGATTGGGAAATAAAAGACGAATATATCATTCATATTCAAGCCGAAGTAAAAACAAAAGGTGCAACGGGTGTTGAAATGGAAGCTTTAGTGGCAGCTTCGACCGCTGCACTCACCATTTACGATATGTGTAAAGCAGCCGGTAAAGAAATGGTCATTGGCCCTACAATACTATTATCCAAATCCGGCGGTAAAAGCGGAGACTTCATACGCAAAGCGGATTAATACCCCTTTGCGCTATTTTTTTATTTCAAATACAACATGCCCTATTTCTGGTAAAATTAGTTTTTCCATTGCCAATTTCACCGCTCCTGTTGAACCTGGCAAAACAAAGATGGCTTTATCTTGAATGACCCCAGCAATGGCTCGACTTAACATTGCCTTTGTCCCAATATCTTCCGTAAAACTTAAATAACGAAATAGTTCACCGAAGCCAAGCATTTCCTTCGTTAATAGGGGCAGGATGGCTTCGATGGAATTATCACGCCTAGCAATCCCAGTTCCGCCGGTCGTAATAATCCCATCAATTTGTTTCTCTTCACACCAAACCTGGATGATTTGTCGAATTTCTTTCAGATCATCTCGACATATTTTCCGCTCGAATACGATAATCCCCGCTTCTTCTGCCAGCTTCTGAACAAGTTTTCCGCCTTTATCAGTATCAAAAGTTCTAGTATCACTAATCGTTAAGACCGCTATAGAAATCGGTTTTTCCAATTTTCCATGCACGAACAATCCCTCATTTCTTAACCAAACAATTCCGTATATAGTTTTCTACCTTGATTAATATCTTGTAATCCATGTAAGATCATTCTACCATCTTGAAACACGATGATTTTATATGATTCTTTGAAAATCACTTCAAAATACGTTGTTTTTTTCCACGTCGCGTTAATCTTTTTTGCTACTAATTCCGCTTCATCCAACGATAATTTCCGCCTTTTACTCGGCAAAATTTGGACCGCATCTCGCCCGCATAACACTGCAAATCGGCTATTTTCTGAAGATTGTAATTCTGGATAGATAGCTTGTACACTGCAAGTTAAACAATCTTCTTTTCGTATTTTTGAAACACCTACATCCATTTGAGCATTATTCCAGCAATCAAAATGATGAACTTTTTTACGCACTGCATCAATATTGCCAGTTAAAATTTTCAACGCCTCTGCACATTGAATGGAAGCAGTAATATGTACTGCTGGTGAAATAATTCCAACGGTATCACAAGATTCATTTAAACTCGGTAAAGCGGGCAGTAAACAACGAAAACATGGAGTCTGTTTCGGAATGAACGGAAATACAACGCCAGAACTTCCTACACATGCACCGTAAATCCAAGGAATGTTATATTTATAGGCAGCGTCATTCATCAGTAGCCGCGTTTCAAAATTATCCGTTCCATCCATTATTAAATCTACTTCTTTAGCTAATTTTTCTATTAAAGCATTATCTACATGTTGAAAATACGTATAAATGGTCACATCGGAACGAATATCTAAAAGACGTTTTGTCGCAGCGATCACTTTAGGCTTCATATCAATGGCATCTTGCTCCGTAAACAACTGTTGCCTTTGTAAATTGGAACTTTCTACATAATCTCGATCTGCTAAATAGATTGTACCAACCCCAGCTCGGACTAATGTTTCCGCGATATGTGAACCAAGGGCACCGCAACCGATAATAGCTACTTTCGCTTTTTGCAACTTCTCTTGCCCTGCCTCGGCAATATCTTTAAATAGAATTTGTCTCGAATATCGATAATTCATTAGAAAACACCCTTCTAAAAAAAGGCAGCCGAGTATATTGGGTGCCTCTTTTTTATTGCATTCTTTAAAACAACTAGTTTTTTAAATACGTGGCGTTTGTCCTACAGCTACATTTTCAGTATAACTTGTTATATTAGTAAATGCAGGGTTAACAGCAATTATAACTCCCTTAGTATTTGAAGATAGTAATAAACCAAGTAGAATAATGACCCGCCCTTTTCATTTTAATTTTGTTTGTACGATGAGTAACATTA
>JAAYHP010000542.1 GCA_012735355.1 Lysinibacillus sp.
AATATAAACCGAATAAAGATGCGGCACCGATAATTAAGAAAATCATTGCTGTAACATTGATTGATTCAACAACAACATGACGGAAGTCTTTCCACGTTAATTCACGATATATAAAAATAGAAACAATTAGTCCATAAACGATGGCGATAACAGCGGATTCTGTCGGAGTAACAACTCCAGTATAAATTGTCCCTAATATTAAAACAGGTAAGAATGCACCCCAAATGGCTTTTAACGATTTACGTCCTCGCTCTCCCCAAGTTGCTTTTACGTCACCTTTATAACCTTGCATTTTTGCATAGATAATGGCAGCGGCAATTAATACAGCTAGTAATCCTAAGCCTGGAATTACACCAGCCATAAATAATTTACCGATAGATTCTTCAGATACGATTCCATAAATGATTAAAGGTACACTTGGAGGAATTAAAATACCTAACGTACCTCCAGCAGCTACTAAACCGAGAGCATATTTTTTATCGTAACCCGCTGATATTAATGCAGGAATCATGATTGATCCGATAGCAGCAGCTGTTGCAGGAGAAGAACCTGAAATCGCAGCAAATATACCACAAGCTAGTAGCGTAACAACAGATAATCCACCTGGTAAGTGACCAACCCAGGAACGCAATGCTTCAATTAAATATTTTGAAATACCCCCGCGAGCCATAATAGCTCCTGCAAATACGAATCCAGGAATGGCCATCATCGGGAAGGAGTCTAGGGCAGTAAACATTCGTTGTGGCATCATATCCATATTAAAATCGATCATTAGTAATACGAATATCGTCGATAATGCTAAACTGATGGCAACAGGCACCCTTAAAAATATTAAAATAAAGAAACTAATTAAGAGGATTAGCATATTCTTCATCCTTTCTACGCAGAATGTTTACCAATCTTTCAATAAAGCGAAGTAGGAAAAGGACTCCAGAGATTGGTAAGATTAGGTAAACAATCCACATAGGGATGCCCACATCGAGGGAAACCATTCCAGAATGGAAGCGAGCCATTACTAGTTTGAGTCCGTAGTATGTATAAAATAGGCAGAATACAATACTTAGTAAAGTCGCTATTAAATTCATTACATTTTTCCCTCGTTCACCTAATCGATCATATAAAATATCTACTTGAATATGTTGATTGTGTTTCAGAGCCATTCCGAAACCTAAAAAAGTCCCCCAAATGATGGTATATCTCGCTACTTCTTCAACCCATGCTTGAGGATCGTTGACAATATAGCGCATAAATACACCATAGAAAATTAAAAAGATACCAACTAAAAAGAAGATGCCAGAAACGATTTCCTCAAACCAAGCCCAAAATTTCATTAATGCTTTCATTTTTTCACTCCCTTATCTTGAAAAGTGTAATATTAAAAAAAGAGGGAGTGTCGAAAAATTTCGACACTCGACAAAGTAGGGAAAGACTGAAACAAATGTATTACTCCGCTAATGCAGTGATACCATCGATTAGTTCTTGAGTAATAACGTCAGTAAATTTATCGTATACAGGTTGTAAAGCTTCTCTTAGAGCTTCACGTTCTTCATCGGACATTTCATAAACTTCTACTGTTCCTAGCTCTTTAATTTTTTCAAAGGATTTCGCATTTTCTTCTGCTGCTAAGCTTTGTGCATATTCAGTAGCTTCAGCAAGAGCTTCTTCTACTAATACGCGTAAATCTTCAGGCATTGATTCCCAATAAGATTTGTTTACGAAAATTGCATAGTCTAAGCGACCGTGTTGAGTTGTTGATAAATATGGTTGTACTTCATAGAATTTCATTGTATCGAAGTTGTTGAATGGGTTTTCAGCACCATCCACTGTTCCTTGTTGCAGGGCAGCATAAGTTTCCCCGAAGGAAATTGTTGCTGAACCAGCACCTAAAGCTTCAAATTGTGCTTCTAATACTTGACCAGCTTGTGTACGGAATTTTAATCCTTTAAAGTCTTCTGGTTTTACTAATGGATGTTTGTTGTTAGAGAAATGTTTGAAACCGTTTGGCCAGAATGCCATACCCATAATATCGTTTTGAGCTAGTTGTTCAGAGTTAAATAAATCTTGAGCTACTTCTGAATCGAAGAATCTTTTAACATGTTCATCATCTTTGAATAAATATGGCATGTCAACGTATTGCCAACGTGGGTCGATTTTTACCATTTTAGTAACAGATGGAGCAATCATATGTACGTTCCCTGATACTAATGCATCAAGTTCGTCAGCGTCTCCATACAATTGTGAAGAAGGATATACTTCTACTTTTACTCGACCTTCTGTTTTTTCATCTACTAATTGTGCAAAATAATCAGCAGATTTTCCTTTTACACTATCAATTGCTGTAACGTGTGAAAATTTGATGACAAATGGCTTGTCAGCAGTGTAATCTTCACTGGATTTTGGTTCACTGCTTGAAGATGAACTTCCTCCGCCACATGCAACAAGTGCTAAAGTTAAAACACCTAGTATTGTGGCTAATAACCATTTTTTCATGTTTATCCCCCTTAAGATTTAGTAATGTATTGTTAAAAGAGCACGAAGTCTCTTTTTAACCTAGTTAGTGAGCCATTTTTGGAAGATTTATTATATAATAATCGCCATACTGTTCTATGTAGTAAGCGTATACTGGAGCAAAATGTTTCTCCCATTCTTTTTTCTCTTCTTCCGATAAATAATAGATTTGTATACATTCGCAGTTTTCGATTTCTTGAAGTCTTTCATCATTTAACTGTTTTGCGAGTGTCCATTCCCATTCTTGTACTTCTTGGATAGTTTCCGTAATAAGCTGTTGATCTTCTTTCGATAAGCTATTCCAAAAGTCTAAGTTAAATAGAAGAAAGTAACCTAAATAGCCGTGATTGGACATCGTTAAAT
>JAAYHP010000543.1 GCA_012735355.1 Lysinibacillus sp.
ATGCAAAGGAAGTAGCAATTAAAAACAATGACTTCCAAATTTTATTTATTAATAAACGAGATTTCATACGCTTCATGACGACTGTTTCATCTATATATTTAGCCATATTAATATTCCTCCCTGAAGCGTTTTGAAATGTAATGAGCGACTAAGTTCATAATTAATGTGAAGATAAACAATGTAAATCCAACTGAATACATTGAATAGTAAATCGTTGTACCATAACCCGCGTCACCAGAAGACACTTGTACGATATACGCCGTCATTGTCTGAATCGAACCAGTGACGTTAAAATCAAAGGTTGGCGTTGCTCCTCCTGCAAGAGATACGATCATTGTCTCACCGATTGCACGGGAAATTGCTAATACAATCGATGCAACAATGCCTGACAACGCAGCAGGTAAAACGACTTTTAATGTAACTTCAAACTTCGTTGCACCTAATCCTAATGCACCTTCACGGATTGAATTTGGTACAGAGCTCATAGCATCTTCAGATAATGAGGCAATACTAGGTAGAATCATAATCCCTACCACAATCCCTGGGCTTAATGCATTGAATAATTTCAGCGACGGTATCAATGTTTGTAATAGTGGTGTTACAAAAGTTAACGCAAAGAATCCATATACGATTGTCGGAACACCCGCTAATACTTCTAAAATTGGTTTAATAATGCGACGAGCCTTATCCGATGCATATTCACTTAAATAGATCGCGGCTGCTAACCCTAACGGTACCGCAACACAAATAGCGATGACTGTCACTTTTAACGTTCCTAATATTAATGGTAAAACCCCAAAAGCAGGATTACCGCTTGAGAACGGGAACCATTCCGTACCGAATAAGAAATCGACGATTGATACCCTCTGAAAGAATTCAAAGGTCTCGAATATTAACGTAAAAATAATTCCTAATGTAGTTACTACAGAAATTAGTGCAGCGATTACTAATAAAATAGGCATTAATTTCTCAGTAAACTTTTTTCCTTTTTTGTTACGAGACTTCGCAATCAATTGTTGAATTGATTGCTCCTTCCCTAGTCCTTGAGAAGCCATAAAAATACTCCCTTCTTAATACGTGACAAAATGTGTGGGCCTTGATACCCACACATTTTTATATGAAATTTAGATTTTCTATTTGAATAGAAAATTATTTTAACCCTTCAAGTTTTCCTAATTCTTCAGCATATTTTTCATCTGGCAATCTTACATAACCAACAGCTTCTGCCATGTCACCAGCATTTTCTAATGTAAATTTCATGAAATCATAAAATGCTTCATTTTCTTTTACTTTTGCATTGTTTACAAATACGTATAATGGACGTGAAAGCGGCGTGTATTCTCCGTTTTCAATCGATTCATTTGTAGGCTCTACACCATTTACGCTAACTGCATTTAATTTGCCTTGATTTTCTAAGAAGTAAGCATAACCGAAGAATCCGATAGCATTTTTATCCGCAGCAACACCTTGAACGATCACGTTATCGTCTTCAGATAATTGTGCTGCACGCACTAATTCTTCACCTTCTAAAACGACTTCATCAAAGTAGTCATAAGTACCAGAGTCTGTTCCTGGCGCATAATATACGATTTCTTCAGCTGGCCAAGATGGATCGATATCAGACCATTTTTTTGCACTTCCATCTTCAATCCAAATTTGTTTTAATTGCTCCATTGTTAAATTTGTTGCCCAATCGTTTTCAGAGTTGATAACTACCGTAATACCGTCATAAGCAATTTCAAATTGTGTATATTCAATTCCTGCTTCATCTAAAGCAGCTGCTTCTTCATCTTTAATTTCACGAGATGCATTAGAGAAATCAGTTTCACCTGCGATGAATTTTTCAAATCCTCCACCAGTACCAGAAACACCAACGGATACTTTCACATCTGGTTGAACAGCGCGATATTCTTCAACAAGAGCTTCAGTAATAGGTGCAACCGTTGAAGAACCGTCACCAGATACTGCACCAGTTAATTGTGCATCACCGTTTTCAGCTTGCCCTGTTGAATCATTACCTGTAGTTGCTTGTTCATCTTCTGTTGTGTTTCCACCACCACAAGCTCCTAGCAGTAATGCAGAACCTAATACAGCTGTCATTGATAAGTATTTCCACTTTTTCATATGATATTTCCTCCATAATCCGTAGTAAGTTTTCTTACATGTTCAACTATAAAGTTGGTTTATTGATGTTATATAAATGATTTGTTAAAAGAATGTAAATCGAAGTAAATGTTTATTAACAATCGATTCTTTTATCAAAAATAGAGTCTACTATTTTTTTGAAGACATTGAAGTTTCTATACTTCCACCTAGCAATAAAGAAAAGAGGCTGGGACAAAACCCACCTCTGATAAATGGAAAAATGGGAATTTGAGTTCGCTCAAATTCCCATTTTTCATTCTATTGAAGCTGTTTTGTCCCAGCCTCTATCATTCGTTCACTATTTGATCTTCTGTTTCTTCATCAATTTTTTCATCCGTTGTAGGCGGTAATATTTTCTTGTCTACAACAGTGTCCGTTAATTCACTTTTCGCATATTTTTCTTTTAATTCAAAATAAACATCTAATACTTCTCTTGCAATTTGGTTATTTTGGTCATAATAACTAGTAAAGTTTGTTGTTACCCAAGGGATTACGACAGCATACGCCACTTCTGGATTTTCATACGGTGCAAATCCAGCATGGGTTAACGTCAATGTGTACGTACCGAATTTTTCACGGATTGGTCCATAATAAATTACTTCAGCAGTTCCAGTTTTACCAGCCGCCGTGTATGGCGCATTTGCGAAACGACCACGAGCAGTACCTTGACTTCCACTATATACTAAACGCAATCCTTCTTTAACCCGATTGATTTCTTCTTCTGTATTTGAAATTCGATTTAATACTTTCGGTGACACTTCTTCTATTAAAGGCCCTAACGTTTTACCGTCCTTCGATGGTTCGCGAACTTCCTTCAACATTCTCGGCTGCACTCGGTATCCACCATTGGCAATCGTTGAAATATATTGAACTAATTGCATTGGCGTATACGTATCAAACTGTCCAATGGCTAAGTCTAAAATTTTACCCGGTGTATCCATAATCCCTTGATAACCTGCAAATTCATTCGGTAAATCGATGCCTGTTTTAACACCTAAGCCGAATTCAGCATATCCATTCCGCATTTTTTGCAATGTACCCTCTTTTAATTGAAGTCCCATATTGTATCGATAATTTGTTCCACCAAGCATTAAGGCAATTTGGAACATATAAGAGTTGGACGAACGCTCTAACGCTTTTAAATCGTTCATCGCAATACGGCCACCTCTGTTAAAGATGGAACTTTTCGGCTCTGTGCTTGCCAACTTAATCGGTTGGTCGATTAATGTCGTACCTGGTTGAATGACCCCTTCTTTATACCCCATTAACATCGTTGCCGCTTTTACTGTGGAACCTGCTTCATAGGCAGTAGTAAAGGTACCATAGGAATAATCAATGACATATTGTTTTCCGGTTTCAGGATCTTTTTCGATTTTTTTACCGACAACTGCCAGAAGTTCTCCTGTATTTGGATTCATCATCACAAAAAAGGCACGATCAAGTAGAGAAGAACCACCCTTCGCCTTTAATTCTAATAATTTTTCTTCCACGATACGTTCAGCTGCTTCTTGCAACTCAATATCAATCGTAGTGACTAAATCTTTGCCGGGTTCCCCTTCAAAGATCGTCTCCATATCAATGACTTCGCCTTTTTTGTTTGTCACGTTTTTAACAACGGATTTTTGACCTTGTAACAACTCTTCATATTGGGATTCAAAATAACTTTCCCCAACCCGATCATTTCGAGAATAATCTCTTGCTAAATAATAATACAACTGAGATTTAGGGATACCTTTGCTCGGTACAGTTGTCCTTCCTAAAATGGATAAAGAACTTAATTTTACTCTTTTCCAATCGGTCGTCGTATTTACTCCTGGTAATTCGTATAACCTTTCCGATACTCGGGCAAATTCTTCATCGGTCACATTATCACTCTTAATAATTTGTGGCGATAAATTATACCCCGATGACATTTCTCGATAAATCGCTAACACTTCTAAATCAAAGGGAGTGAGTTCATTTAATTCTTCTTCGGTAATTCGTTGACGTACTAAACGGTCGATTTCTAATTGAGCTTCCTTTTCATCTTCAAACTTTTCGCGAATTTCCTTTTCCTCTTTTTTTGTTACTTTTGCATAGGCTTCATCATAATTTTTTAAAATCCAAAAGTCTTGCTTATCGCGCAACGTCACTCGATTTGTCGGTTGCTCAATCAACATCGCTAATTTCTCAGCAACTTCTATCATCTCTTCTTGTTTAGTAGATTGCATTTTCGTATATGTAATGGCGTGTTGAGGTTCATTATCAACAAGTATTCTTCCGTATCGGTCGTAAATCCTTCCCCGAGGAACACTCGTATTGACCGCAACTTCTTCCGTCCTCTCGATTGCAAGTACGTAATCTTCTCCTTTAACAATTTGCAAGTAACCTAGACGAAAAATTAACATTGAGAATAATACAAATATCGAAATGAATAAAACGTTCATGCGAAAGGATAAACTTGTACTATATTTTCCTTTATGAGGTGTTTCGTCTTTCATTTTTCGCATATAAAGCCTCCCTTCTCTACTCCGACCTCTTTCGTACATGTTTTTTAGTATACCATTTTAACGTATGATAAAAAACCTATAAGCATGT
The DNA here is from genome assembly GCA_012735355.1 of Lysinibacillus sp. Taxonomy (GTDB): domain Bacteria; phylum Bacillota; class Bacilli; order Bacillales_A; family Planococcaceae; genus Ureibacillus. Next base: position 4,723 of record JAAYHP010000543.1, read on the forward strand.
TCTATTCTTTAAACGGCAATGTTGTTCTTTCGGTTTCACGCACAAAAAAAAGAGAGACAAAAAGCTCCCCGTTTCATCATTTATATAATTAATTGATTAATTCGTCCACTTGTTCTATTGGCATCGGTTTGTAAAAATAAAATCCTTGTGCCGTTGGGCAAGCCATTTCTCGAATCAATTTTAATTGTTCTTCCGTCTCTATTCCTTCTGCAACCGTATTTAATCCCATATTTTTTGCCAATTGAATAATAGTTTGTACAATTGTACTTCCTTTATTTTCATTAAGTTTATTTACAAAACTTCGATCAATTTTAATTTCTGAAACGGGAAGTTGATTTAGATAGCTTAATGAAGAAACACCAATTCCAAAATCATCTACCGAACTTTCAAAACCTATTTGATGTAATTTTTCCAAAGTTTCTTATGCCTTCTCTAAATCAACTAAACCGACACTTTCCGTAATCTCTAATTTAATATATTTTGGCTCTATTTCGTATTTATTTACCAAATTTACAATGTCATCTACAAAGGTTGGCATATAAAAATGGGATGGAGAAATAATAACAGCAACTTGATAAAGTTTTAAGTTTCGATCTTTTCTATTTTTTAGCCAGCTCAATACTTGCTCTAGTACTAGCGTATCCACTTCATGGATTTTGCCAAGAGTCTCCGCTGCTTCTATAAAAATGACAGGTGAAACATGTCCTAGCGTGTCAGAATACCATCTTGCTAAAGCTTCAAATCCAACAACTTCACCAGTTTCAATTTTTATCTTTGGCTGTAAATACACTGTAATTTCTTTATTTTGAATTGCATGAATCAATTTGTTTTGAATTTCCATTTTTTTACTGATTTCTATTGCAAATTCTTCTTTATACGTAACAACTGAATTTCCCGGTTTCTTCTTCGCTTGGCTTAGTGCGATATCCGCAAAACGAACTAAATCATCAATATTTCCATTATAGTTTTTTAACGATACAGCACCGATACTAAATGAAATATATAAATCAATCCCATTCAATTGGAAAGAATCTTTCGAAATGTCTAGAAGTTTTTGCAAATAGTATTCGATTTCTTCTTCCGTACATTTACCGTAAACAATTAAAGATGCCTCTGTCGCTCTAGAAACGATCGTTTCAATATCAGCTAATTCATTTTTGATACGTTGTTCAATTTCACTTTGGAGTATCGCTAGTTGAGTTTTTCCAAAAGTATCAACGATTTGAATATAATCTGATGGTTGAATTAGCAAAATAAACCCAGACAAGTCATCATCTATTTTTTCTTGAAATGTATCAATAAAATAATTGTAATTTTTCAGTCCAGAAATAGCATCCGTATATATAAGTTGTTGAACTTTCTCTTGTTCTTTCGCTAGATTGGCACACTTTTGATTCGTAATATCGGAAAAAATTATGATATTAAATACGTGATGTTGTTTGCTATCAAAGATGGGTTGACAATATAGATCAATCCAAAAATAGCAACCATCTTTTTTTCGACATAATTCTTCACTTCTACTTTTTTGAAATGGAAGATCTTCCACTTCGAATACGTTTTCATCAAATATTGTCCCTATATCAAAATGTTCATTTTTTATTTCATCTATTGAATAGCCGGTTAATTTCGTAAATATTTCATTGGCATATAATACTTCACGATTTGTAGGGTCGGTAATGAGGAAGGCTGATTGGAATTGTGAGCCAATTCGACAAAGCCAGAAAAATAAATTGTCTTTATCATCTATAGTATGTAACATTTTTAAGCCTCCTTCATGAAATTCCTACAAAATATATTTTATAGAAAAAAATGAAAAAAAGCCAATAATCTAGTAA
>JAAYHP010000544.1 GCA_012735355.1 Lysinibacillus sp.
CGTATGCTGCAATGCGCTTCGATTTTAAATAAACATCATCGTCTTTTTTTAATTTCACTTCTTTTATTTCAATGCTCGTTTTATTTTTCACGTACATTTCGACGGTTGCTGTGATAGATGTTTTCGTTGCCTTAATGCCCTTCAATTTCATATATGCTTCGTTTCCATCAACGGATTTTTTAATACCCGCCACTTCAATTTGCTTCACTAATTGTTGTTGATAAGCTTCAACGGGACCTAATTTATAAAGCAATGGATAGCTTTTATTTTTATGGGTTGCTGAAAAACGGAAGACGAAGGATGGATTTAATGTCGCTATAGCTTGTTGAGCATTTTCCGTATTATCGACACTTTGCGGTTCGTCAATAATGACAATCGGATTCGTTTCACTCACTAATTGTTTCGGTGAAATTCCAAAAAGGACATCCATATCCGTTCGGTTAAAAATATTATCACTGCTGTTAAAGGATTGAATATTCATAACCATAATTTCAACGTTATCGCTAGTTGCAAAGGCTTGTACGTCTTCTAACTGCTTACTATCATACATAAAGGCACGATAAACTATGCCCTGCATTTGGGATTTAAAGTAGTCTTTTGTGATCTTGATAGATTTCATGACACCTTCTTTGATAGCGATGGAAGGAACGACGATGATAAACTTCGTAAACCCATATTTACGATTTAATTCTAATATCGATTTTAAATAAACGAAGGTTTTCCCTGTTCCCGTTTCCATTTCAATATTAAATTGAGGAAAAGGTGTTGGAATGTTTTCCACTATAGGAATCCCGTTTTCAATTTGAATTTGTTGCACATTTTGTAATAGCTTGCTAGGGGAAAGCTCAATTTTATTACCAATCCCAATTTGACCAAATAGCTTTCCTTGAAGATTTTGATCCATAATGGTGAATTCAGATTTCCGTACTTGTTGACCTTCAAATACTTTAATGATCGACTTGACTGCTGCCTCTTGATAACCTAACTCGTTAAATTGAATTTTCATCTAAACTCACCTCTAAATCGTCAGCAGATTATCTTCTGGATAACCCGCATCCTTTAACAGTTCAATGCAATTCAATTTTTCGGAATCATTTCCATCGAAGCCAGCATCGCTAAATATGACACTACTTGTCTCAATTTCATACTCATCCCGCTTGGCGATAATTGCTTTTGCTACGTTCGTATCAATTTTGTCTGCCAAGCAAATAAATAAATTTCCAAAGGCAATATCATAAATCCTTTTCCCATCCACTTCGAAGGAATTTATTGGGTATGTTAATTCGAGTCCTTGTTTCAGCATAATTTCATAAACGATATCTAATTCAGAGCTTTCTTTTTTAAAGGCGTTAGAAAAGAAATCTAAATCATTTTCAATATCCTCAAATTCAATAGACCACTCTTTAATATTTGAATCGTCTAATTTAAACACTTTAAATCCTACGTCTAATCCAAGTTCTTCAAGAGCAAGCCTGATTCTTTGTTCACCAATATCACAAATCGTGTGATATCCAGCCTGATAAACAGCAGAATCTTTATCGATTGGTTCAGGATATTGGACTAATATAAATTTCCGATTGCCACCATCCTCTTTATTTTTCTCTAATACTGCATGAGCCGTAGTGGCAGAACCAGAGAAGAAATCAAGAATGATGTCATCTTTTTCACACACAAAATCCATTAAATATTTGATGAGGCTTACTGGTTTAGGATAGTCAAAAACTTTTAAGCCCCCAAACATTTCTGTAAGCTTACGCCCCGCATTTTATGTTGTAGTTACGTTGTGACTTTCGTTAATTAAGTTTGGTGGTACTTCTGGTGCATATTCTAATTTTTCATAAGAAGGAGAGAAAGTTTTAGATTTAATGGAAATGATTGTTCCTCTTTCAATTTCTTCGAGCAATTTCTTTTGCGACCATTTAAATTTTGCAGATAACACAACCGGTTTAATAAATACTCCGTCTTTCACTTCCGTATCTTCATGAAGCTCTATTTTATAACTGCTTGTGCCGTAAAGGCCTTTTTCATAAATTCCATCTTCCAAAGTCGTTTGAACGACATTAGCGGGAAATGTCAGAGTAGCATAGCGATTCGTTTGGTTTAATAAACCGTTATTGCTTGAACTATGTTTTTTCAAACCCTTATATATATTGCCGTTCAATTTCTTCTCATAACATAAAATATATTCAATATTTTTCTTAATTTTTTTCGATAAATTCGGAGGGGTTGCCGATTTAAACCAGTTCCATTGACCGACAAAATTTTTCTCTCCAAACACTTCATTACAAAGAAGTTTTAAGTTAGCTAATTCATTATCATCGATACTGATAAAGATTACCCCATCATCTGTCAGAAGGTTGCGAGCCAATTTTAAACGAC
>JAAYHP010000545.1 GCA_012735355.1 Lysinibacillus sp.
AGCGTTTATAACTATTTGGTTGTTTCCAAAAATACGTTGGAATCATTGGAGATATGAAGTAAGGGAGCATGAAATTGAAATTCAAAGCGGACTTTTTATAGTAAAGAGAACATTAATACCTATGGTGAGGGTTCAACATGTAGATACGTCGCAAGGACCGATATTAAAAAAATATGACTTAGCGAATATTTCAATTTCAACGGCTGCCACAACCCATGTCATTCCAATGTTAGTTACGGAGGAAGCTGATAGGTTGAGGACAAGAATTTCCGAGTTGGCAAGGGTGGCTGAAGATGATGTTTAATAAATATAAATTACACCCTGTATCCGCCGTTATTAATTTTTTAAAGGGATTAAAAGAATTAATTTTCCCGTTTATCATATTGCTTGTCGCCAATGGTTTTAATGTTTCTGAGAATCGAAATGATTTTTGGGAATACGTACCGCTGCTTATATTTTTAGTCATTCTTATCATTTATTTAGCGGCTGGAATTATTAAATGGTGGACTTTTGTTTATTGGTTTGAAGATAATGAATTGCGTGTAGAGTATGGATTGTTTGTAAAAAAGAAACGATATATTCCATTTGATCGGATTCAAAGTTTCAACTATAAGGAAGGGATATTTCACCGAATATTTGGGCTCGTTCAAGTAATGGTAGAAACAGCAGGAAGTACGGATGGAGAGCCGGAAGTAATTTTAACGGCCATCACTAAAGAAGCCGCTAAACAAGTTGAAAAAGAAACAAGGAAAGTGAATAATGGGGAAGCGGATGAATCTTTTGAAGAAAATTTAAGCGAAGTACAAGAATTTAAATTAATCCATAAAATGTCCACGAAAGACTTATTATTACTTGCCACTACTTCGAACAGTGTAGGGGTTGTTATTGCCGGTGTAGCAGCCGCAATTTCACAAGTGGCAGAGTTTATTCCATTCGATTGGATTTTTGAAGAGTTAGCAGCATTCATGCAATTTGGGATTGTTATTGTCACTTTTACGATTTTCGTTGCTTTTATTTTTGCGTGGGTATTATCGGTAATTATAACCTTTATCAGTTATTATGATTTTACAGTAATTCAAGAAAAGGATCGATTCATTATTACTCGCGGTTTATTGGAAAAAAAGAGAATTACAATACCGAATAATCGAGTGCAGGCGATTAAAATTGTAGAAAATCCCTTTAGACAAATGATTCGATGTGCTACAGTCGTTGTGGAAAGTGCCAGTGGTGGATTCGGAGAGAAAGATCAAAAAATCACATTATTCCCATTGATTTCAAAAAGGGAAATGTATGAACCCTTGCAACAATTGTTTCCCCATTTTATCTTTCAACAAGATCAATTCATTCGTCCGACGAAAAAAGCAAGGCCATTTTATTATCGAATAAAATTATTGTTGCTTATTCCAATCATTATTTTAAGTTCCTATTTCTTGTTCCCTTTAGGGTTGATATCCATCATCCTTGTTGTTCCAGTTTTATTATTAGGGATATGGCAATATAAATCGGATGGGTTCGCCATTTGCGGGAACCAGTTAATGTTAAGGTACCGGATTATTAATCGAGTGACTTTTATTGTAGAAAAAAAGCGAATTCAAGCATTGGAGAGTAAACAAAGTTATTTCCAAAAACGGAAAAATATCAGTTCTGTTCAAGTGACAGTGATGTCAGGCATTGCTGGTACCTCAGCGAAAGTACCTCATTTAAAGGAAACGGATATCAATATGGTGCTTTCCTGGTTTGAACGATCTTCCTTAACGAAAGAAGAGAGTGCAAAGTAGCACTCTCTTTTAAAATAAATTTAATAATATTGTCCAATTTTAGTGTTATTTCATTCGCCACCGTAATATATTTTTTGGTGAGAAGTAGGCAAGTCCTAATAAGAAACCGGTAATTAATCCACCAATGTGGGCGTAATAATTAATGTTTGGTTGTAAAAATGTCATGATTAAACCAATGACGATAATCGGCATAATAATTTGCTTTAACTGTGGCATTGTGTTTCTCGCATAGTAGACAAGGGCTGCAAAAGCTCCGAAAATACCATAAATTGCACCACTCGCACCGACACTTCCATAAGAGTAATGTTCAAACATAAAGGTTGCCACATTACCGAATATGCCAGCTAAAAAATAAATCGTTATAAAGCGAATTTTACCTGCAATTTGTTCCAGCTCCGGACCAAATAAAAATAAAGCAAACATATTAAACAGTATATGGAATAATCCAGCGTGGAGAAAGATTGAAGTAATAACTCGCCACCATTCCCCATCAGATATCAATCCATTCACATGCATTCCGCCGTATAAAATAATATCACCGAGAATAGGAACTTTCGTTAATATATAGACGATTATATTAATAGCAATGATTGTCGATACAACGGGATAAAATTTTATATATTGTTTAAAATTTTCTCTACGAATAAACATAACGTCACCTCAATTTATAAAATTATTATACATTGTATTTAGATATTAATAAAAGGAGAACATCATATGATTAAAGGAATAGGATTAGATATTGTAGAGATGGAGCGAATAAAGAAAGCAATGACTCGAACAGAAAAGTTTCAACAACGCATTTTATCTGAACGAGAATTAAACAAATTTCATCAGCTTTCGGAACATAGAAAATGTGAATTTTTAGCAGGGAGATTTGCAGCAAAAGAGGCTTTCTCAAAAGCGAATGGTACAGGGATAGGGGAGGGATGTGAATTTCATCAAATAGAAATTTTAAATGATGAACATGGAAAACCAGTACTTTATTTTAATGGTCAAGCTGTTAATGGTTTTGTTAGTATCACCCACACGAGGGATTATGCTGCAG
>JAAYHP010000546.1 GCA_012735355.1 Lysinibacillus sp.
ATTCGAAAATGAACAAGAAGCAAAAGAAAAAGGAAAAAAACGCATAGAAGAATTGGGCGTTCAGGAGAAAACCCACCGCCTTGTCAATTCATCAGGTAAGTTGATTTTATTCCACACTTAAAACAATGGGGGTTGGCTCAAAATGTTTATGAGAGCCAACCCCATTTTTTAATGTCCTGCAAACTGAGGGGACCGCTTTTCTAAAAAGGCTTTTATGCCCTCTTGATGATCTTTCGTACCTCGCATTTTTAGTTGAGCTTTCGTTTCCCTTTTTAATACGTTTTCAAGTTCTGGAAGGCGATCGGAATGATACATTTTTTTCGTTTCTAGCATAGCTAAAATCGGTGAATTTAATAGCTTTAGAGTCAAATGCTCTACGTAAGATTCCCCTTCCCCATCTTTCACAACGGCGTCTATTAATCCTAACTCCAATGCTTCTTCCCCATTCATCACTTTTCCTTCCCAAATAATTTGTTTCGCCTTTGGAACGCCTACTCTCTCCTTCATGAAGAAATGGCCACCACCATCAGGAATAAGACCAATACCTATAAAATTCATTGCAAGCTTACTATTTTCTTCAGCAACTGCGAAATCAGAAGCAATGGCAAGGCTAAAGCCAAGGCCTGCTGCAGCTCCGTGAATTTGGGCAATTGTAATCATTGGCAATTGATAAAAAGCAAGAGTCATTCTTTCAATTGAATCCATAACAGATTCAAAATCTTCTTCATTATTCGCATGAAGCATCATCTTAATATCCCCACCAGCAGAAAAAGCTCGCCCTTCCCCTTTTATAATTAATACTTGAATGTCCTTCTCCTCTTTTAAGGACTCAAAGCACTCCGCTAGTTCCTTTAGCATCACTTCATTCATTGCATTCATCGCTTCTGGTCGCTTTAGTGAAAGGACTGCAAAACGATTAGCGCAAGTTAATTCAATAGTTTCAAATGACAAATTAAACCCCCCTTTGAATACATTTATAAGTTACTTCTACTTCATTGTAAAATTTCCCTTTTATTTCCCTTAAGATTTTAGTTGCAATGAACCGTTCAAAAAATTTCCATAACTGACGAATATATATAGATAAACGAAAATCATTTTTTTAATAAAATAATTCTAAATAACCTTCAACTCCATATATTGTGCTACATTTCAATGTTAATAAAAACCGCTTCATATATGCTCCTTTCACCAAAAGGCGAATATTAATAAAACCCTTCTTTCATATTGTTCGTTAATTTGTGAAAAATTTAAGCGTTTTCATACAAAATATTAATTTTTTCATGGAAATTAGTTGACAAAAATGAACAATAGGGATTATTATGTATACAAATAAAAAAATCAAAATATTATGACGGAGACATGCTCTTACGTATAGAATCTTTAGAGAGCTGATGGTTGGTGAAAATCAGCGTTTCTAGCGTTTGTAGTTCCACTCCTGAATAGAATGGCGGAAATGTCAGTATGCCATATCCGTGTAATGCACGTTACGCATCTTTTGAGGTTGCGAGCCGCAACGAAAAAGGGTGGCACCGCGTGAAGTTGATTTTACCAGCTTTTCGCCCCTTACAATTATTTGTAGGGGGTGGAAGGCTTTTTTTAATAGAAAGGAGTCTTTTTATCGAGAAAATTAAAGAGGAGCTTCATTGTTGAGTTGACTGTCTGTACTTTCTTTGTTGTTTTGTAAATTTAAAATATTTTAAAAGGGAGTTTTTTTCAATGGTAACAAAAGCAACTATAGCTACAGATGAAATTAAAGTATTTATTGCAGATCCATTAAGCGAAGATGGAATTTATCCTTTTCGTGAAGAAAAAGATTTAAATTTAAATGTCATCGTAGAGACTGGCAACTCTCAAGAGGAACTTATTGAAAAAATTAAAGACGTGGATGTATTACTAGTTCGTAGTGCAACAAAAG
>JAAYHP010000547.1 GCA_012735355.1 Lysinibacillus sp.
ATTTCTTATCCGACATCTACGGAAGAAAAGGTGGAACTTTTTTCAAAAAGGATGGCGAATTTTGAGAAACGGCCTAAACAATTTGAAATGATGGATGCCATTTGGGATACGTTACATAAGAAAAGGGAAATAGCTATCGAAGCATCCACAGGTATCGGGAAAACAATAGGGTATTTATTACCTTCCGTCATTTATGCAAAACAATTGAACAAAAAAATTTGTATTAGTACCTATACATCCCACTTACTGGAACAAGTATTCTCCAGTGAAATCCCAAACATTGAAAAGGTTTTAGGGACGAAGGTGCGAGTTGCTCTATTAAAAGGCATGCAAAACTATATCGATATTGAGATATTCGAACAGTTGCTTCATCGTAAAGAACATACCTATGATGAAACATTAACGATTTTACAAATCTTAGTGTGGCTTTCCAAAACAGGTACAGGGGATTTAAATGAATTGAATCTCTCAGGTGGAGGCCAATTGTTAATTGAAAAAATTCGAAAAAGAAGCCGCGGAGAGAAAAACGTTCTTGATTTTTATGAAAGGGCTATCGCTGAAAGTATCGAGGCGGATATTATTCTTACGAATCATGCGATGTTGTTAGCTGATTTAGTGCGCCTCGAACCGATTTTTGATCGCATTGATGGTTGGATTATCGATGAAGCTCATCAATTCATACAAGCGGCTATTAACCGAGATCAAGTAATATTCTCGTTCACGAATTGGAAGTACCAATTTGGTCAAATCGGAATTACTTCGGAAAAAGGGTTATTTCATGCTTTTCAAAAAGTGGCATTGAAAACGGATCGCTTATCGCAAAGGATATTTTATGAATTAGAAAAGTCATTTCTTGCGTTAGTTCATCAATTTGATGAGTTGATGGATGACATTGCAAAATCGATAAGATCACAAAAGCAGCCTACTTTTGATTTAAAACAAACAGCCTTTTTTAAAGAGCTTTCGCTGAATAAAAACTTATTGAAAAGTGTTTCTAACTCCCTTCAAAAATGGATTGATTTAGCGGAACAAGCTTCCCATCAATTACGTCATAATGTTGATGAATTGTCTTCAGAAATTAAGCTTTTGTTAGAACGATGGGATTATTGGATACAAGAATTTAAAATTAAATTGGCGGAATGGGACGCCATCTTTTTAATAGAAAATCCACAGAGTGCCCTTTGGGTAGAGTTAGATAAACGGAACGTACCTGGCAGTATTCATATATTTAAAAAACCGATCGATGTAAAAGAAACCGTTCAACAATTGTTCCAAGAGTTGAGAGAAAAGGCAGGCATTGTTTGGACTTCTGGATCTTTAACGGTGCCTAATAATGAACGTTTTATATTGGAGCAATTAGGTATTTCAGGGGTAGTTCCAATTTTAAAATTAGAAGCACCGGAAGAATATTATCGTGGTGCGCGGGTGTATATCGTATCGGATATGCCTGATATTCAAAATGTTCCTCAATCGGAATATATTGAGTCGGTGGCTAGTTGTGTGTCTCAAATCGTTCAAACGATTGAAGGACGTTGTTTTGTCCTATTTACGTCCCAAGATATGCTAAAACGAACGGTAGAGCTTATACAAGAGGCTGAACTGTTAGAAGATTATTTACTATTTGCTCAAGGGGTAACTTCAGGTAGTCGTATGCGATTATTGAAATCATTCCAAAAGTTTAATCGTTCTGTATTATTTGGTACGAACAGCTTTTGGGAAGGGGTAGATGTGCCGGGAGAAGGATTAAGTGCAGTTATTATCGTAAGGCTGCCATTTTCATCGCCCGATGAACCAACCTTTAAGGCAAAATCAAATAGTTTATCAGCAAAGGGACGAAACGCTTTTACCGACTTATCATTGCCTGAAGCGATATTAAGATTTAAGCAAGGGTTTGGTCGACTGATTCGCTCCTCTAACGATAAAGGCGCTTTCATTGTGTTAGATCGTCGTATTGAAACGAAATCTTACGGTAAAGAATTTTTAAAAGCATTGCCAAAATTGAATGTTGAAAAACAATCATTACAACATATGGTACAAGACTTAGAACATTGGTATAATAAGAAAGATGAGGATAGAAAGCAGGTTGACAACGATTGAAAAAATGTAATAATAAATCCATAAAAATAAAGGTGTTCAAATGAAAAATTGGATTATTTTCATTACCGTTTTTATGCTATCATTAGCAATTGGAATATCTGTTTTAGTCCTATGGAAATCAGTTAGTCCATTTAAAAACATCGAAGACGAGGCAATAGAGTTGGCAATTTCAACAAATTCAATCGTTTCAGCTACAGATGCCTATGTTTATCATGGAAATAAACCTTACGTCACTGTTTTCGGAGTTGATGAAGATGGTGATGAAAAAGCAATTTTTGTACCTATTACACTAGATGAAAAATCCATTCAAAAAGTCGATTTACAAGACGGTATAACTGAAGAACAGGCTTTATCGATTTTAGATGAAGGCGAAGTAAAAGAAATACTTCATGCAAAATTGGGTTATGAAGAACCTGGAGCAGTATGGGAAATTGCATATATTAATAAAACAGATAAGCTCAACTACGTCTATATTTTGTTTGAAGATGGACAATGGTGGAAACGCATTTTGAATTTATAGGGGAGTAGATTACGTATGAAAGAACTTTTAGCTAACCGTGTAAAAACTTTAACACCTTCTTCTACGCTAGCAATCACAGCAAAAGCGAAGGAATTAAAAGCTCAAGGTATTGATG
>JAAYHP010000640.1 GCA_012735355.1 Lysinibacillus sp.
GTGCGAAGCCTGCTCCGGCGATGGCATCATCAAAATCGAAATGCACTTCTTGCCGGATGTGTACGTTCCGTGTGAAGTGTGTCATGGAAAACGATACAATCGTGAAACTTTGGAAGTAAAATATAAAGATAAAAATATAGCCGACGTGTTAGATATGACGATTGAAGAAGCGACACAGTTTTTTGAAAATATCCCGAAAATTCATCGAAAGCTTCAGACGTTGGTGGATGTGGGGCTTGGCTATATGAAGTTAGGACAGCCTGCAACTACTTTGTCTGGCGGGGAAGCACAGCGAGTGAAGTTAGCTTCTGAATTTCATCGTCGTTCTACTGTGAAGTCCTTCTATATTTTGGACGAGCCGACAACGGGCCTCCATGCGGATGATATTGCAAGGCTTTTAAAAGTGTTGCAACGCCTTGTAGATAATGGGGATACGGTGCTTGTCATTGAGCATAATTTAGATGTGATTAAAACGGTAGATTACATTATTGATTTAGGTCCTGAAGGTGGGGATAATGGCGGAACTGTTGTTGCGACAGGTACGCCAGAGGAAGTGGCTGAGAAGGAAAATTCCTATACAGGCCGCTATTTGAAACCGATTTTAGAACGAGATCGCAAGCGAATGGAAGAGTTGTTGGCCCAAGCACAAGCTGTGGAGTAGTAGTGAAGTTAGGAAATGCCCGGTTATCTGTGAGAAGCCGGGCATTTTATTTTCCCTTAATTTAAAAAGGTTTTCAATTCTTGCCTTTGATTAATCCCGTGGCAGATTGGCTAATAAGTGCCAGAGACTGGCTAATATCGAAAAGAAATAGGCTTGCAAAATTTAGCTTGGCTAATAAGTTGCGGAGTTTGACTAATATTCACAGCATATTGGCTAATAAGTGCCAGAGACTGGCTAATATCGCAAAGAAATAGTTTCATAAAATTAAGTTTGGCTAATAACTTGAGGAGTTTGACTAATATTCACAGCAGATTGACTAATAAGTGCCAGAGACTGGCTAATATCGAAAAGATATAGGCTCGCAAAATTTAACTTGGCTAATAAGTTGCGGAGTTTGACTAATATTCACAGAAGATTGACTAATAAGTGCACGAGATTGACTAATATTGCAAAGAAATAGTCTCATAAAATTAAGTTTGACTAATAACTTGCGGAGTTAGACTAATAATCACGGCAGCTTGGCTAATAAGTGCGTGAGATAGGCTAATATTACACAACTTCCCTATTAAAGTAGCAATAAATTATGTCCTATACTTAGAAAGCTAAATGAATCCAAACTGGCATGGTTATTTTGATTGAAAGTGGGTATTTTGAAGATATCAATCTCTTGCTAATGTAATGATATATTTCATTACATATTGGAGGAGATGGAAGTTATGCAAAACACTGAAAGTATTTCAAAGCAAAGGGGAAAGACCTATGATTTAATTATTACCTCCATGCTAGTGGCTTTAGTGTTTGTTGCGACAGTCTTTATAAATATTCGATTGCCGATTGCTGCCAATGGAGGGTTAGTTCATTTAGGAACGGCAATGCTTTTTATTGCTTCCATTTTGTTTGGCCCGAAAAAAGGGGCGATTGCTGGCGCAGTTGGAATGGGGTTATTCGACCTTGTTGGCGGGTGGCTCGTTTGGGCACCAATTACAATTATAGCTAGGGGTATACAAGGATATATAGTTGGGAAAATTGCTTGGTCAAAAGGGCGTAAAGGAGACAGCATTGCTTTAAATATTACTGCAACGATTGTTTCCATTCCATTCATGGTAGCTGTATATTACATCGGTGAAGCGATTATGTTTTCTAGCTGGATTGTACCTTTAGCTTCAATCCCTGGAGATCTAGTTCAAAATGCGCTAGGGATTATCATTGCCATTCCAGTTTGTATATTTTTGAATAAAGTACCATATATTGCAAAGATGAAAGGGTGATGTTTCATCATCCTTTTATTTTCTTTTAAATAGCGGGACATATCTTAGCTTAAATTATTGTTATCAAATATCTAGATGTAAGGATATGGAAATTTAGTGATTATCTAATATTTTGATGAATTTGTCTAAAATATGCCGGGAATTGTCTAATATCCCTTTGACTTTGTCTAATAACTAGATGTCAGACTATGAAAATCTTATAATTGTCTAATATTTTCCTTATTTTGTCTAATATAAGCTCAGAATTTTCTAATATCCTCTCAACTTTATCTAATATCTTGATATCAAATTACAGAGATTTAGAATAATCCATAATCCACGCACATTAATCCCCATTTTTCGCAAATCGCCCGAATAAATCATCCCATCCCGCCCATCCTAACCCAATGCATCGCACAAAATTAAAATTCCATGCTTCTGATGAAACTTTTTTGGGAATAATTACGTATAAATGGTATAGAAAAACTGAGGGAGGCAATAAATATGGATACTGAACGTAAACGCATTATGAAGTTAGTGGAAGACGGTGTCATTTCTGCTGAAGAAGCAATTACATTACTTGAAGCATTAAATAAAAAAGGGGCAGATCAAGCTCAGTCCCAAGCAACATCCCAAGAACAATCGAATGTAGTCCCATTACCTCCAAAACATGAAGAAAGTCAAAGTTCATCCCAACACCAGCAACAAACACATTCCCAACAACACCAGCAACAATCAAAAACAACAGGATTTGAAGACCTTTTCGGTAAAGACTTCCTGTCTCTTA
>JAAYHP010000548.1 GCA_012735355.1 Lysinibacillus sp.
TGCAATTATTTTTAGCCTTCTTCTACCCAGGAATTTTGGGATACGGCGGGGGCCCAGCGTCCATCCCGTTAATTGAACATGAAGTGGTAGATAAATATGGCTGGATGACGACGGCGGAGTTCAGTGAAGTGCTTGCGTTAGGGAACGCTTTACCTGGCCCGATTGCCACAAAAATGGCCGGTTATATCGGCTATGAAGTAGGGGGCATTTTTGGTGCGTTTGTCGCTCTTTTTGCAACGGTGGGGCCTTCATTAATCGCAATGTTAATCTTGCTTAACATCCTTTATCGATACCGAGAATCTCCAAGGGTTAAAAGGCTATCTAGCTTTGTATTACCAGCGATTGCCGTGTTGCTTGCAGAAATGACATTTGATTTTATTCAAACGTCCTATGATATGATTGGTCTTATTGCAACAGCTTTGCTTATTATTGGGGCATATGTCGCATTAGAAAAAATAAAAATACATCCAGCCTTTGTCGTTATGGCAGGGCTTGTTGTTGGCGGATTGTTTCTATAATTATTAGTAGTTTGAAATACAAAATGAGGCATTCTTTAAATGGGATGACACATTTTATTTGCCTTAGACAATAGTAACAAAGTATTATTTTCAACATACACATTTGTGTCATTTGAAATGAACCTTTAGTGGTATATAATGATTATGATTTTCTTTTTTCAGAAAGTTTTATTTTCACTACGCATATGAGTAAAATTGATAATTTGATAGAAGTTGCACGAGCATACGGGGGTTTAAATGAAATATAACTTAAAGGTCAAATTCATTATAAGTATTTTTATTTTAGCTATCCTCAGTTTATCTATTTTAGCAATCGCCAACTATTTAAAAGTGAAAGAACAAACCGAAAAGGAAAATAAACTAACACTCAATCGAATTGAAGATACAGTAAAACATTCCATTGAAATCATCGAGAAGGCAAATGAACTACTTGATGACGACAGCGCTATAAAAATGGAAGAGAATACAAAAAGGTTAATGCGTAAATATAGTGTAAATCCAAATTTTGATGATTGGGATTTTCAAAATCTTCATGAGCTACTAGGTATGCATATATACATTATTAATGAAGAAAATGTAGTTACCCATAGTAGTTTTAAAGATGACATTGGCCTTGATTTTGCGAAATGTTGTAAAAAGCTATCAGCCACGCTAAATGAGAGAAGAGAATCAGGTGAATTTTATCATGATGCGATGGATATCGAGCAACAAACGGGTGAATTGAAGAAATACAGCTATATGGCAACACCGGACAAAAAATACATCATTGAATTGAGCTATTCTTTAAACCAAAACGATATTTTTAATGCTTTTAACTTCTTTCATACGATTAATGAAGTAAAGGAATTATATCCTTATATTCATGACATAAATGTTTTAAATAGTGGTGGCTTAACTTTTGGCATACCGGTTTCGGAAAGAAAGTTAACGGATAAAGAAAGGAAAGCTTTTGAAACCACATTAGCTACAAAACAAACGACAGAAATAAAAAATCAGTGGAAAGGTACACCGGCAACTTTTCGTTATATTTATTATGATTCAGAATTTAATAGAGACTTGATTCAAAATAAAGTTATTGAAATTATTTATGATGAAGAGCTTTGGAGTGCGAATCTAGAGCAACATAGAAATATGTTCTTCATCCAAATGTTAATTATCATTTCTTTTGTTCTATTAATTTCGTTCGTTATTGCAAGACCGATGTATTTAGCTTATCACGATCGATTAACAGGATTAGCGAATCGTTCTGCATTTGATGATTTATTATCTGCGAAACATAGGAACAGAGGGATGAAAGCCGCCTTTTTCATGATTGATTTAGATCATTTCAAAAAGGTAAATGACTTGTTAGGGCATCATTTGGGTGACTCTCTATTAAA
>JAAYHP010000549.1 GCA_012735355.1 Lysinibacillus sp.
GCTTATACTTTATATTAATTTATCACTTAACGAAAATTACCCTTACATTGAAGGATCCGTTCTGTACATACGTTTGTGCCGGAATCATCGCAATGATTACCTTCCATGTATTCGAAAATATCGGGATGACGATTCAACTATTACCGATTACTGGAATCCCTCTACCATTTATCAGTTATGGTGGTAGTTCGCTAATGGGAAATGCTCTAGCCATTGGGCTCGTATTTAGCATGAAATATCACTATAAAAAATATATGTTTTCAACAGTGGATGACGAGATATAAAAAATTCCCGCATTTGGCGGGAATTTTTCTTTGGCGAATTAAAATTGCGAAGTTGTTTTTGGTGGTGCTAATACTTTTAATAATTCTAATCGGGACTTCGTAACGGATGCAGTAACACCTATTTTTGATAATTTTGAAACAAGCTTTCTCAAATCGTCTTCTTTCGCCATACTACCACCTATCCTTAATGATTTATTATTTTTAACGTATAAACAGTGAAAAAGTTTCGTTCTATAGTTTTTCCTAAAAACATTCTATCATGATTCCTATTCAACAAATTTTTCTAATATGTTACAAGTTCAAAATGTCAAATATTTTTAACCGCTAATTATGAAAAATTCTCTCCAACTTGAGTTCGAAATTAGTTAAAGATACAATACATTATATGAATTTATAATAATGAAAGCAGGATACCCATGAAAAAACTAGTTCTTTTATTATCAATACAATTTCTTGTGTATTTAGGTTTTGGAATTATTATCCCAGTATTGCCAGAAGTAATTGTTCAAAATGAATGGAATGAAGTTCATGTCGGTGGATTATTAACGGTTTATGCGTTAGCAAGTTTCTTTACTGCTCCTTTTTGGGGACAGTTATCTGATAGATTTGGCAGAAAGCAACTCATTTTAGTAGGACTCGTTGGATTTAGTATCAGCTTTTTATTGTTTAGCTTATTTATTAACAATTTATTCATGCTTTACCTATCGAGAATTGTTGGCGGTTTATGTTCCGGCGCTCTTTACACATCCGTTACAGGGTTTATTAGCGATCTGTCTACAAACGAGACACGCAATAAGTATATGGGCTTTATGGGGATGTCCATCGGGCTAGGCTTTATATTCGGTCCAGCGATCGGTGGAGTCCTCGGTGAAATAAGTTTACATTTACCATTTACTACTTCAGCAGCATTAATTGCTATATTGTTTATCGTTGGACTTATCGGCTTAAAAGAGCCTGAAAGACGTGGTGAAGCAAATAAAAGGCAAATTATCCCGAAAGGTGCTTCATTACTCTTCCGTTATCGAGTTCGATACTTATTTGTGTTTTCCTTTTTCGTTACTTTTACATTAGCTGGTGTGGAAGCTACTTTCCAACTATTCCAGATTGATCGCATTAATATAACTCCACTTCAGTTAGGATATTTATTTATGTTTAGCGGATTTGTCGATGCAGCTATTCAAGGTGGAGTCATTCGTCAAATAAAAGATGGTACTGAGACGAAATGGTTGTTAGCTGCACAAATCATTACAGCCCTTGGACTGTTTTTAATTACTTTAACTTCAAATTTAGTGATGGCAGGACTCGCCCTCTGTGTCTTTACAGCAGGAAATGCGTTAGCAAGGACTTGCGTTGTTTCGTTAACAACAAAAGAGTCCGGTGGAAAATATGGTCTAGCCGCTGGTCTTTCATACTCTATGGATAACTTAGGGAGAATCATTGGCCCTCTATTTTTCACCCTTTTATTTAACGTTGATACGACTATAACTTATTACATTGCAGTCATTATTGCATTGCTCGTCATTAGTTTAATTTTTATCTTTAACCGTTCAAAAACATCTCTCCGTATAAATGAATAGCAAAAGCACTTGCGTAAATTAGCGCAAGTGTTTTTGCTATAAGGAGACGAAAAAATTTTAGGATTATTTTTACAAACTAATTAATATCCTAAAAAGAGCGAAAGTTTTTCAATTAATTGGGTATACAAACAATAAAGATTTTAAAAAATGTTTTATGGAGGAAGTATGTTGGACTTTTCAAATCATTTCCCATTACCCTCTCAATTCAAAAGCATCCAATATCGATTAGAGGCATCAAAATTAAATACTATAAATATATTCCCTCAAAATTGTAAAACGAGTTTTACAGATAGCAAATTTTCAGGCTTGCCTTATTTGCCGAAATATAAAAATTATCCAAAAGATTTGGATGGGAATCCTTTTCTTTTTCTTGCTCAAATCAATTTTGCCCAACTCGATTCTTTTAATCCTTTTCCGTCTAAAGGGATTTTGCAATTTTTTATTTCACCTACATTAACAAATTACTTAGTGAGCGAAGATATTTTCCAACGTTATTTTAAAGTGCGATATTATCCAAATATTTTACCGGAAACAGAACTTATTACCGATTTTTCCTTTTTACTAAAGAATGGTGCCGAAGTTTCTACTATTAAAAACGAAATGTCGCTAATGTTTAAAAATACAATTGAACCCGTTTCAGCAATGGATTATCGGCTTAATAATTACATCAGTGAACAAGACTTAAATTTATATCTTGAAGATGGACGTACGCTAGAAGAATATTATTTTGAAAACTTTTTAGGTGCGGAACATAAAATTGGTGGATACCCTTATTTTATCCATGCTGATTCAAGAAAAAGTTCAGCGCTATTAAAAAGGTATGATACGTTGCTTTTACAAATCGTTTCTGACGATGAGCAAGGAATCATGTGGGGAGACTCTGGCATTTTAAAGTTTTTTATTAATAGTAAAAAATTAGCTGAACAGGATTTTTCAGACATTTATTTTCAAGCAGAACAATATTAACATAATATTGGCAACCTATTTTAGGTTGCCCTTTAATATATGCCAATAATTTCTATTCACTAAATAAATGGGTTATAATATTCATAATTATTGGGGGAAGTAGGTGTGCGTGAGGATGAGTATCCTAATAAATTCAATTCCTTTCATTCCTATAATATTTATACTAAATATCATTCTCGCCATTACAATCATCTTTTTAGAGAGACGTGATGCCTCTTCCACTTGGGCATGGATTCTTGTATTATTTTTTCTACCTTTAGTCGGTTTCGTTTTATATTTGTTACTCGGTAGACAACTTAGAAAAAAACACTTATTTCGATGGGATGGAAAAAAAGATATAGGTATAGATAATTTAATTAAATATCAGTTAGAAGCCCTCGAAAAACATACGCTACCATTCAACAATGACTACGTTAAACATTATAAAAACCTTATACAAATGAATTTAACAACTGGAGATGCCGTTCTTACCCAAGATAATAAAATTGAAATCTTTGATGATGGAGTGGAAAAATTTCGAGCGTTAATTGATGATATATCCAATGCGAAAGATCATATCCATATTCAATATTATATTTTTAAGTTAGACAATCTAGGCCAACGAATTTATGAAGTGTTAAAAAAGAAAGCGAAACAAGGAGTAAAGGTGCGAATCCTTTATGATGAAATGGGGGCAAGGGGATTAAGAAAAAGACATTTCAAAGAACTTTTAGAACTCGGTGGCGAAGTTGAAATATTCTTCCCTTCTATTCTACCCCTCATTAATCCACGTCTAAATTTTCGAAACCATCGAAAAATCGTCGTAATTGATGGGCGAATTGGTTACATAGGTGGGTTTAATGTTGGAGATGAATATTTAGGTTTGAATAAAAAGTTTGGATATTGGAGAGATACTCATTTACGAATTGAAGGAAGTTCGGTTCATCCGCTACAAACCCGATTTATTTTAGACTGGAACCAAGCAAGTGAAAATAAAATTGATTATTCAGAACGATATTTTCCAGCGATTCCGAAAAAAGGGGATGTGGCAATGCAAATCATCTCCAGTGGTCCAGATACGGATTGGCCTAATATTAAAAATGCCTATTTAAAATTGTTAATGGAAGCAAAACGTTATATTTATATTCAAACACCCTATTTTATTCCGGATAATAGTTTTTTAAATGCGATAGAAGTTGCCTGTCTTTCCGGCATCGATGTACGCATTATGATTCCAAATAAACCTGATCATATGTTTGTCTATTGGGCGACTTATTCCTATATCGGTGAATTATTACAAGCAGGTGCAAGGGTTTATATTTACGATAAAGGATTTATACATGCTAAGATGATTGTGATTGACGATGAAGCTTCTAGCGTTGGAACTGCTAACATCGATGTAAGAAGTTTCAAATTGAATTTCGAAGTGAATGCATTCATATACGACCGACAAGTTTCCCATGAATTGGCAGAAATATTTGAAAAAGATATTTTAGATTCTAGAGAATTAAGCTTAGAACAATATGAAAATCGATCATTAAAAATTAAATTTAAAGAATCTATATCGAGACTACTCTCACCAATTTTATAATAGGCATAAAAGAATTCGTTCTCCTTTTATTGGAAAACGAATTCTTTTTGTTAATCAATGCCTAAATATTCTTCTAACGTAAGCCCGGATTCTTTTACTTTTGTTGCAAGCTCTACACCTAAATAACGGTAGTGCCAAGATTCGTACATATAGCCAGTAATATGCTCTTTCCCTTTCGGATATCTTAAAATAAAGCCGTAGTTATGAGCGTTTTCCATTAACCATTTTCCCGCTTCTGACTCACCAAATTCTTCCGTTAACCACAAATGTTCCTGCCCTTTTTCTCCTATATCAAAGGCGAGTCCCGTTTGGTGTTCAGAATAACCAGGTCGAGCGCTGTATCGATCTGCATTATCTTTACCATCTTGTTCAACATATCTATTATATAGACTTTGTTGATATTCATAGGAACGGTATGTACTAAATGCCACTAGTTCAAATCCTTGCTTCTTTGCATCTTGCGCCATTAATTCAAAAGCTGCTCGAGCTTCTACACTTTCACCAGGAGCAAAATCTTTTGGAAGCGGATATTTTTTATTAGCAATTAACACTCCATTAATGATTGTAGGTTCGCTTGGTAATTCTTGCCCAACGATATAACCATTATCTTCCTCTACGACATTTTCACTTTCTTGTTCCTCAAGCTGTTCTTCCCTCTGTTCTTGCTCTTCTTCCGGTTCTTCTACTTCATCTTTTGACTCTTGAATATTTTTTTCCGAATCATTTTGCTCTGTTACAGATTCTTCTTGTTCCACATTTTCATAGTCTTTATCTTTAGAAAAGATAAAGCCGATTACAATAATAGCAACAATCAGAACGAGTAATAAAATAATCAAAATCTTCTTTTTTGTCATTGAATCACCTAACTCTGTCTCATTTCAAAACATGCTCTTTTATTTTAACACTATTTTTCTTGAATTACTTGAAAAAACAAGTCGAGCCAATCATGAC
>JAAYHP010000550.1 GCA_012735355.1 Lysinibacillus sp.
AGAAGTACGCAATGATACGGAACCAACAAATGAAGATTTCCCGATGGTGAAAGATGAAGATTTACCATTCGACTAATAAGCGAGGGGATTGCTCCCCTTGCTAATAACAATAGGAGGGCGAGGGCAATGGGCATTGTAAGAGTTGCTAAGAATAACAACTACGTAGTAATGAATCGGACGGCGTTAAACGATAAACGGCTATCCTGGAAAGCTAAGGGCATAATGGCATATCTGTTATCTATGCCGGATGACTGGGTGTTTTATATGGACGAATTAGTAACGCATGCATCTGATGGGAAAGATTCGTTTAGAAGCGGATTTAATGAGTTGAAAAAATGCGGGTATGTTGAACGGAAACCTATTAAAGATGAGAAAACAAAAAAGATTATTAGTTGGGAAACAATCGTCCATGAAGTTCCGGTAAATAGTAAAGAGCCACTTA
The DNA here is from genome assembly GCA_012735355.1 of Lysinibacillus sp. Classification (GTDB taxonomy): domain Bacteria; phylum Bacillota; class Bacilli; order Bacillales_A; family Planococcaceae; genus Ureibacillus. The sequence goes on from JAAYHP010000550.1 coordinate 443, forward strand.
CGGATTTTCCAGAAGTGGAAAAGCCACAAATGGAAAAGCCAGAAGTGGAAAATCCGACACTACTAAATACTGATAATAACCAAGTATTGAATATACCAAGTACTGATAATAATTCTACTACTACTAATACTACTGATCGCAGCCAAGAAATATTCCAAGCAGTCCAAGAAAACATTCGCTATAACCTGTCACCAATCGAAGTTCAAACTATCGAATATTGGTTAAAAGATTATCCTCACGACTTAATCTTAGAAGCTATTAGACGGGCAGTTCTATCAAATCGGGCAACTCTAAGATATATCGAAACTATCTTAAAAGACTGGCAACAAAAAAGAATTACCACATTAGCCGAAGTTGAAAGAGATGATGTAGCGTTTAAAGAGAAACGAGGTGCAAAAGGTGAACGCAATCAACGAAGTAATAACCAACCTAGTCGAGAATCAGAAGACGACTTCTCACTCTAGTAAAATCTGTCCTTATTGCAAACAAGATATACCAGCGATTGAAATCGAAGTGCTCGGCCGTAAACGATGGGTACAACCGATTTGCGAATGCGAGAAACAAGCAAAAATGGAAGAAGTAAATCGACTGGTACGAGCCAAAGAAGAAAATGAAGTTCGCGAGTTATTCTCGATTAGCAACATCGGTGATAAATACTTAAATGCTAGTTTCGAAAACTTTGAGGTTCGGCCGGGAAGCGAAAATGCTTATAAAATAGCAAAACACTACGCAGAGCATTTTGAAGAGTACAGAGCGGATTCAATCATGATATGGGGCGAGCCTGGTAACGGGAAAACACATTTAGCGGCAACGGTTCATAATCATTTGACGAAACATGGGAAAGTAGTTGTATTCATTTCAATGCCTGAACTGTTGAACAAAATCAAAGCGACATTTAACTATAACAACAAAGAAACTGAGGTGCAGATTTTAAAAGCGTTGAATGTATGTGACCTACTCATTATCGACGATCTAGGAGCGGAAAAAACATCGGATTGGGTGCAAGAAACGGTGTTTACCATCATCGACGGACGTTACAGACACCAAAAACCGATTTTGGCGACTTCTAATATTAGACCAGCTGAACTTATCGACAAAATCGGAAAGCGTGCTTATGACCGAATACTAGAAATGTCGCAACCTATTGAAAACAAGGCGACGAGTTACCGTCGAGAAATTGCGAAGAGTCGAATGTCAAAATTTGATGAAGTGTTGAAAGGGTGAGTGGAATGAGTGAAGTTGAACAACACGTCAAAGATTTATTTGTTGAGAAAAGTAAATTAGAAGGCGCGCTTTACGAAATTGAAGCTATTACTCGTGGGCTAGGGGAGTTCAACCCTACCTACGAGAAAATTCACAGGATTGCTAGTGAGGCGTTGGGGGTGGATGATTGATGAAGCCAGAGTTTATTGGGTACACAACGACAAACATTTACGCAATTATTTGGTGGTATTTCGATAGGAACAATCCGAAACCAACTTATTGCTTTTGTGAAAAAGATGTACAAAGTAATTTAGAACGTTATCGAACACCAGGGGACCTTTATTATCATGTGCCTCATTACGTTGAATATCTACAGAAACAAACGATTCCAGCTTAATAACAAGGAGTGAGATGTAAATGGCTAATAAATTTAGCAAATTTAAAAGAGCATTTTACATCGAACAACTATTGATTTTGGGCATCCGAGAAATCGATGGGAAACCGATACAGGAACTTAGCGATCGTGAACTCAAATACGCACTTGCAACAGCAAAGGTTAAGGTAGGTGCCTGATATGCAAGTAAACAAACATGGTATTCCAGTAGCTTCAAAACGGAAATCTATCAAGAAACAAGTGCAGCAAGAGATACATAACATCCTAGATTTCCGTGAGTTTGTGGAATTTGTTAGGTACGAGCAGGGCGTGGAGGTTACTGCTGTAGTACCTAACTTTCGGCCAGTGGTACAAGCTATGAAAGGTGACGGCTGGATATTACAAAAATATTCGAGGGGTGAGATTGCGTGAGAGAGATTAAGTTTCGTGGGAAATCATTAGCTTCTGGTTTGTGGTACGAACTAATTATTAATGGCGATATTTCCAATACGATAAAAATCAAGTCTGATTATGACGAAGAGGAATTTATTGATATGAATACTATTTCACAATACACAGGCCTAAAAGACAAGAACGGCAAGGAGATTTATGAGGGTGATATAGTTCGATTCCATTATAAAACAGGTGTTTACAAAATCGGAATAGTTGTATGGAATGATTTATTTGGCTCTTGTGATATTGATTGCTCAGATTTTGTATCTTACAAGTCTCTAGGGCAGTACAAATCAGTTTCTGAAGTCATCGGAAACATTTATGAAAATCCTGAATTGTTGGAGTGATCGAATGGAAACTGCAAGGAAAGCATTGGAGGGTGAAGGAAATGCGTGAGATAAAGTTTAGGGTTTGGGAAGAAAACATTAAACAAATGTTCTATAACGTTGGGATTGTGAACGACGAACTATATCTAATGTTTGATGGTGTAGGTTTCGATGTTGTTGGTGATTATAGAGAATTTAAACTTATGCAGTATACCGGTTTAAAAGGAAAAAACGGCAAGAAGATTTACGAGGGGGATATTGTATCTTATTTTGGTTTAAAATACGAAGTTTTATTTAAAAATGGTGCTTTTGGTTGGATGGAGGATGGGGTATTTTATTCTTTCAATGAAATGGCTCGTTCAGAGTTTAATAAATTCGAAATCATTGGCAATGTTTATGAGAATCCAGAGTTGTTGGAGGGAGCTGTGTGAGCGATGTAATGAATCTTTTATGCTTGTTGGTTTTAGGCTGGGGATTCGCATTTTTAATCGGTGCCGAGTGGCAGTACATGAAGGAGCGGAAGAGAAGATGATCAACAGAACAATTTTAGTTGGCCGCCTGGTCGCTGATCCGGAGTTGCGTTATACTCCGGCGGGCATCCCGGTTTGTAAATTCAGACTGGCGGTCAATCGAATTTTCAAAAATGAGGGCGAACAACAAGCAGACTTTATTAATTGCATCGCCTGGAGAAAACAAGCAGAAAATCTAGCAAACTACATGCGGAAAGGAATCCTCGTCGGTATTGATGGACGAATTCAATCTAGTTGTTTCGAGGGTCAAGATGGCAAGAAGGTGTTTTACACCGAAGTGGTAGCGGAATCAATTCAATTCCTTGAATCGAAAAACGCTCAAAATTCAACGCAGAATCAATTTTCTAGTCAAGGTAATACAAATTATCAATCTAGCAATC
>JAAYHP010000551.1 GCA_012735355.1 Lysinibacillus sp.
GACTAAGGAAGATTTGTTATTGGGTGAAATGATTATAAAACTAAGAGAAATCTAGATATTAAGAAGTGTCCTATAGTTGGGACACTTTTTTGAATTTCTTTTTATAAAAATAAATTAAATAATTCCTTTTTGCTTACAACCCAATGTTATGGGAAATATGTTAATATATGAAGTGAAAATTTTGGTGTGTAATATAAGAAAAAGGATGGTGAATGCTGCCTTTCATAGGTTGCTCTTTTTGACGTGGGAATCTATGGATGAGCGGCAATACTACATGTTTCGAATTGGACAAGGTTTTGACGTTCACGCATTCGCAGAAGGGCGTCCATTAATTTTAGGTGGTATTACGATTCCTCACGAACGCGGACTAATTGGACATTCAGATGCAGATGTATTATTGCATACAGTAACTGATGCGGCATTAGGTGCGATCGGTGAAGGAGATATTGGCCGACATTTCCCTGATACAGATCCAGCTTTTAAAGATGCGGATTCAGCGAAGTTGTTAGAAAAAGTTTGGACAATCGTTGAAGAAAAAGGTTATGTTCTTGGCAATATTGATTGTACAATTATGGCACAAAGACCAAAAATGGCACCGTACATTAAACAAATGCGAAATCGTATTGCAGAACTGTTGCACGCAGATCCATCGCAAGTGAATGTAAAAGCGACTACAACAGAAACATTAGGTTTTGTCGGGCGTGAAGAAGGAATTGCAGCGATGGCAACAATTTTATTAATCAAGAAAAATTAGGAGGCAATTTTATGACAAAGGAAGTTCGGGTTCGTTATGCACCAAGCCCTACCGGCTATTTACATATCGGTGGTGCACGTACAGCATTATTTAACTATTTATTTGCAAAACATTACGGTTGTAAATTTATCGTACGTATTGAAGATACGGATATTGAACGAAATGTAGAAGGCGGAGAAGCCTCCCAACTAGATAATTTGCGCTGGTTAGGGATTATTCCCGATGAAACGGTTGATATTGGTGGACCTTATGCACCGTACCGTCAAATGGAGCGCCTTGATATTTATAAAAAACATGCGGAAGAATTGTTGGAGCGTGGACTTGCTTATAAATGTTTCTGTACGCCGGAGGAATTAGAAGCTTCCCGAGAAGCGCAGAGAGCAAAAGGTATTCCTGCTCCTACATATGACGGGAAATGTCGCCACTTAACGGAGGAAGAAGTGGCTGAAAAAGAAGCGCAAGGAATTCCTTACACAATCCGTTTCCGTGTACCGGAAAATGTCACATATCAATTTACCGATATTGTTCGCGGGGAAGTAACTTTTGAATCGAAAGATGTAGGCGACTGGGTTATCGTGAAGGCTAATGGCATTCCTACTTATAACTTTGCGGTAGTTTTGGACGACCATTTCATGGACATTTCCCATGTATTCCGAGGGGAAGAACATTTATCGAACACACCAAAACAAATGATGATTTTTGATGCTTTTGGCTGGGAATATCCTGAATATGGCCATATGACTTTAATTGTAAACGAAGAGCATAAAAAATTATCGAAACGAGACGAAACGATTATTCAATTCGTATCTCAATATAAAGAGCTTGGCTATTTACCTGAAGCGATGTTCAATTTCTTCGCACTTCTAGGTTGGTCTCCTGAAGGGGAAGAAGAAATTTTCACGAAAGAACAGTTAATAGAAATTTTCGATGAAAAACGTTTGTCTAAATCACCTTCCATGTTTGATAAGAATAAACTAACATGGATGAATAACCAATACATTAAAAAGCTCTCTTTAGAAGAAGTAGTTGAACTTGCTTTACCGCATTTACAAAAAGCAGGTTTACTTCCAGAAGAACTGAGTGAAGAACAAAAGACATGGGCAACGAAGCTCATCGGTTTATATCATAATCAAATGAGTTACGGTGCAGAAATCGTTGAATTATCAAGTCTATTCTTTAAAGATGAGATTGACTATGATGAAGCGGCACAAGAAGTATTGGCGGGAGAGCATGTGCCAGAAGTAATGACTTCCTTTAAAAACCAGTTGGAAGCATTGGAAACATTCGATGCTGCTTCCATTAAAGCAGCTATAAAAGCCGTTCAAAAAGAAACAGGGCATAAAGGTAAAAATTTATTTATGCCAATTCGAGTTGTCACAACTGGTCAAACCCATGGACCGGAACTTCCTGATGCCATTGAATTAGTCGGGAAAGAAAAAGTGTTAGCTCGCATCGAAAAATACGCTAATTAATTAAGATTGACTAAATATTTCTTATATGTAAAATGGAATTACGAAAAAATAGTTAAAGCGTTGATAAGGATAAGTACGCAAAATACGTTTGAAAGAGAGGGTCATCCATGGCTGAAAGTGACCTAAACCTCTGTTTTGCGGAAATGCCCCTTTGAGTACTTTGCTGAATTATAAGTAAGCAAGTCGGTTAGTCTCCGTTAAAGACGACAAGTGGAAAGCTGTTGCTTTCAATCAGAGTGGAACCGCGCACAAGCGTCTCTGTCATATTGAGTATGACAGAGGCGTTTTTATTTTAGTGTATGTAACTGGCATAAGCTTTGATAATAGTGATAATGTAGGTATATATAAGTATTTTGTACGGAAAAAGCTGAGGAGCCGAACAAGAAAAGCTTTTTGAAGAACGAACTTAATGAAAAGCGTTGAAAAGGAGAGAATGAAATGACAATTCAAATTTACAACTCGTTAACGAGACAAAAAGAACCTTTTGTTCCTCTTGAAGAGGGAAAAGTTAAGATGTACGTATGTGGGCCGACTGTTTATAACTATATTCATATAGGGAATGCTCGCCCAGCTATTGTATACGATACGGTGCGAAGATATTTACAATATAAAGGCTACGATGTGAAATATGTATCAAACTTCACTGATGTTGACGATAAAATTATTAAAGCTGCTAACGAATTGGGAGAAGAAGTCTCCGAATTAACAGAACGCTTTATTCAAGCTTATTTTGAAGATGTAACAGCCCTTGGATGCAAAAAGGCGGATGTTCATCCACGGGTAACGGAACATATGGAAGATATTATAGAATTCATTAAAGTGTTAATTGAAAAAGGGTATGCATACGAATCTGAAGGGGATGTGTATTATCGTACACGGAAATTTGAAGGTTACGGTAAATTGAGTCATCAGTCAATCGATGATTTAAAAGTTGGAGCTCGAATCGAAGCGGGAGAAAAGAAAGAAGACCCATTAGATTTTGCCCTTTGGAAGGCGGCGAAACCGGGTGAAATTCACTGGTCCAGCCCATGGGGAGAAGGACGTCCTGGATGGCATATCGAATGATCCGTTATGGCCCGTGAGCATTTAGGTGACACA
>JAAYHP010000552.1 GCA_012735355.1 Lysinibacillus sp.
ACGGTTTTTGCTTTTTTCCTTTCATCAAAAATTACTCTACCTTTGCGCAAAATGCGTGAGTATGCTTTTGATATTGCGAAGGGGAAATTTAATGATCAGCTACCGACAAATCAAAGCGATGAAATTGGACAATTGGCTGTTGCCTTTAATCAAATGGGACGTCAATTGAAGCATCATTTAGAAGTCATTAACCAAGAAAAAGAACAGTTATCGAGCATCCTTACTTCAATGACTGATGCGGTTATTACATTTAATCGGGACAAGACTATTTTATTAAGCAATCCACCAGCAGATAGATTATTGCAGCAATGGTTTATTCGAAACGGTTCCGATAAAGATAAAATCGTACCCCCGGAAATATACGAAATGCTGAAACATGTTTTGAATTTTGAAGATAAGCTGGAAGAAGATTTAGCAATAGATGGTTCCTATTATCGTATTACAATTAGTCCATTAAAGAGTAGCGGTCAAGTGATTCGCGGCGCCATCGCTGTCATTCGCGATATGACGGAACAACGAAAACTAGACAAATTACGCTCTGATTTTATTGCCAATGTATCTCACGAACTAAGAACGCCGATTGCGATGTTGCAAGGATATTCGGAAGCAATCTTAGATGATGTTGTTGCAACAGATGAAGAACGAAATGAAATGGTAAAAATTATTTACGAAGAGTCCCAACGGATGGGGCGTTTAGTTTCCGATTTGCTTGATTTAGCTCGAATGGAATCCGGACATACGACATTGTTTAAAGAATGGGTGCCAATCAACCCTGCATTTGAACGAATGACGCAAAAATTCAGCCAAGTTGCGAAGGAAAATCAGATTCAATTAAATTTCGTTACGGAAATGGCTGAAGATCATGTAATTAACATAGATGAAGATCGCATTGAACAAGTGTTAACGAATTTAATTGATAATGCGATTAGGCATACCCCTACAGGAGGTAGTGTAACCGTCACTTTAGAACAAGAGTTGTCCTATATGAAAGTGCAAGTGGCGGATACTGGTGAAGGAATACCGAAAGAGGACTTACCATTTGTTTTTGAACGATTTTATAAAGCGGATAAGGCGAGAACGCGTACGAAAAAAGTTGGTACTGGACTAGGACTTGCCATCGCAAAAAACATCGTTGAATCCCATAAAGGGCATATTCGAGTTGATAGTGAAGTAGGAAAAGGTACGACTTTTACTTTCTATTTACCATTATAAAAAAAGCTAATACGTTGTAGTTTAAAAAAGAATTCGTGGACGCTTCAGGATACTATTCGCAAAAAAGTTTTAACTTGTCATATAGCGAATGTATTGTTACGATTTTCCTGAAGTTAAAGCGAATTCTTTTTCATTTCAGCAGTTCCATTGAAACTTATTGACTCATTGAAACGACAATATTAATAAGGATTGAGGTGGCATGGATTGAAAGAATCCATTTTCCATCGACTGTATGACGAGTATCATCAAGACGTGTTCCAGTTTTTAATTTATTTAGTTAAAGATCGGTCTGTTGCAGAAGATTTATCCCATGAAGTGTATGTCCGAGTGTTAAGGTCTTACGAACGATTTGAAGGGAAAAGTTCTGAAAAAACATGGTTGTTTGCCATTGCGAAAAATGTTGCTATCGATTATTTCAGAAAAAATGCCGTAAGAAAGTCTCGCAGCTTTACCGCTTTTGATTGGGAAACAGAGCAGCTCGTATCACCTACTAAATCGCCAGAAGCCTTTATCGAATTAAATGATGAAATGAGAGAACTTCTAGAAGCATTAGAAAAATGTTCCGGGGATCAAAAAATGGTGATTATTATGCGATATTTTCAAGAGCTATCCATTGCTGAAACAGCATCCATTTTAAATTGGACGGAAGGGAAAGTAAAAACAACACAGCATCGAGCAATCAAACAATTGCGTGCGCTGTTATCAAAGGAAAAGGAGGCGAGTCAATATGAATCATGAAAAGTGGAATGAAGACAAAATTGAAGAACTTTTAAAAAACGCACCAAAAATTCATGATACCCGTTCAAAAGAGGAAGTATTTGAACGACTGAAACAAGACGGGCTATTTGATGAAGAGCCTCCAAAAAAAACTTCTCGGAAAAAGATAAATATAATACCAGGTTTGATTGCTGCTTGTGCTGTATTGTTTTTAGCGATTTTAATTCCTCCATTCATGAAGGAACAGAAAACAGAGGAAGCAACGACAGCTGGAGATATGGATGCTACCAATAGTATGGAAATGGAAATGTATACGATACCAGAGATGAGAAGTGGCGAAGAGTATACTACGATGATGGCAACGGAACCGGATATAAAAACATCAGTATATCCGGAACAATTGGAAGGAAATACTTTATTTCGCATTGGACTCGCTAGCGATGCAGCCAGCAGTATCCCTGTAACGATTTTAATCCCAAATGAAATTGTAATGGAGGATCTAGGGAAAAATAATCCGACGGAAGTGGAACTTTATAATGAATATGCACCGAGACTAAATGAAAAATTGTTAGGTTTTAAAGACTATCATCCATACGTGGGAGAAATATCAGAACAAAATAATAAAGTCATCCATAAATTACCGAACAATCATCCATACGACGAAGCTTCTGCTACGCTCACTACTTACTACGCTTCTTTAACAGATACATTTTCTTCATATGAGAGAATAGAATTTGTAGATGAACAAAATCAACCAATCATTTTTAAAGAAGTAGGAGAAGAAAATCCTCTTCTAATAAATGATGAATCAAAGCAATATAGTTACTATAAATATGTACAGGAAGATGGTGCCGAATTTTTAGCACCGAATTTTAGAAAAACCCATTCTACGGTGGAAGAAGCGTTAGAAGCATTAAAAGTGAATACGAATGATATTTATCAATCTGTTATTTTACCAGGTGTGGATTATTCCGTAAAAGTTGAAGGTGAAATCGTTACAGTCACATTGGAAAAGGAATTAAATTTATTCGATTATAATCAAGTAGAAGCAATGCAAATGATTGAAGCAATCTTGCTTACTGCAGCAGGTTTCGATAAATCTGTCCAATTCGAAAACATCGTTCAAACCGAATGGGAAGGCTTCGATTTCACAAAGCCTCTGCCAATACCGGTTGGACCAAATGAACTGCCCTATACAGTGCTAGAAAATAATTAATAGAAACGAGGTTGGGACATATAGCTAATTTATTTAAGAATCAGTGAAGAAGCATAGTAAAAAAATGATATGCAATCGAAAATTGATTGGAGTGACGGGGCGACTCCAACGGGAACAGCCCGAAACTCGAGACCCCGCAGGAGCGAGGAA
>JAAYHP010000553.1 GCA_012735355.1 Lysinibacillus sp.
ATTATACTTACAAAAAAGTAAAATTCTATAATTTTATGCAACAACTTACTAATATTGTTTTTTAAAAATTTGAAAATATGAATTTAATTGAACTCGTCGATTTGTTGTTTTGTCATTTGAAACAATGTAAAATTGTAATAGTTAAAATAAATATATAGAGTAAAGGAAGTTATATGGATGGATCAGCGGCGGTTTGCTTACATTGTTGTGTCGATGGTGATGGTAGCGGTATTTGCTATGTTAATGTTAAATAATCTATTTCCAGAAGTTCCGAAAGATCATAAAATATTAATTGTTATTAGTGCTACTCTTTTTTCAGGTGTCATAGCTCGATTAATGTTTCCGAAAGAACTTGAAGAGGAAGACGACTCTAAAGAGAAACGAAATACTAATTAATGAAGCCACTCATCTAGTTGTGAGTAGGCTTTTTTCATTTTGATTATGCTTTTAATGCATATTTTAGAAATAGATACTCTTTCTTTAGGAATATTTTTTTAGAACGATGGGCAATGATGAAAAGTAAAAAGAGTTTAAATTTCCCACAAAAAATTAAAATTTTTTATAGAAATACGAAACTATTGGGAAAAGTCATCCGTACATGTATATAAGGAATGGGAAAGTTGATTTTGGAAGGAAGGGTGATGCAAATATGGAAGAAAAATGGGCTAAAGTGATTATTCACGCTAGTGCATTCTTTGCTCCCGTATTAGTTCCGGTTTTGTTTTTCTTGTTGAGCAATGACGATAGTGTGAAAAGGACTTCTATTCAGGCATTATTATTTCAGTTTGTAATGTGTGTATTAATAGGTATTTCTATTGTATTAAGCATTTTTATTATCGGTATTCCATTCTTAATTATCTTCGGTATTATGACAATTGTTGTTCCAATTATCGGCATTGTAAATGCGCTTCAAGACAATCATTGGAACTATCCAATCGTTGGCCGCTGGGTATAAATTCGCGATTCTTCACATAAATTTTGACTCGCTATTTTTAATAATTCGCTTCAATATGAATAGTTCGGGAAAAAATCGACAAAGCGTAAAATAATACGTATTGTCGATTTTTTTAGCATAGAAATTAATAAGTGTTTTTCGTTGCATTTTTTCTTTAGAGAAAATATAATAAAGTCAAAGATAGTCAAAGTCAAAATAAGAGGTGAGGTGAGTTGTAAGAAATGAAAAATATATCAGATCTCATAGAAGGGTATTTAAAACAAGTTATCGAATTAGGTGGTCAAGGACATATTGAGATTAAGCGAAGTGAATTGGCAGATAAATTCCAATGTGTTCCCTCGCAAATTAACTATGTAATAAATACCCGTTTTACAGCAGAAAGAGGTTACCTCGTTGAAAGTAAACGAGGTGGCGGAGGATATATTCGGATTTTACGCGTTAAACCTAGCTCAAAAATTGATTTGATTGAAAGTATGATAAAGCAAATCGAAAAAGGTGCCACGCAAAACATGGCAGAAGATATTATTTATAGATTGCTTGACGAAGAAGTGATTACAAAACGAGAAGCGAGGATAATGATTGCTGCTCTCGATCGTAATACATTAAAGTTACAACTACCAACCCGTGATGAACTGAGGTCGAGTATTTTAAGAGAGATGTTATCAATATTAAAATATGAAAAATAAAGAGGTGGCAAGTATGATTTGTGAACACTGTAAGCAGCGGAAAGCAAACGTTACAGTAACTCAAATAATCAATGGCCATAAAAGCGAAAAGCATTATTGTGAAGTATGTGCAGCACAGTTTCATCCATTTAACTTTGATTTTCATAAAGAAGAACAAATACCAATTCATCAATTGTTATCAAATTGGTTTGGAATGCCCCTTTGGAAAAAAGAGACGCAGGAACAAACAGTTCAACCTTCCATACAAACAACCCAATGTCCCACTTGCGGATTTACTTTTCGTAAATTTTTAAATGAAGGTAAATTAGGTTGTCCGCAATGCTATGAAACTTTTAGCGAGAAGTTACAGCAAGTGCTTGCCAAAATTCAAGCAGGTACGAAACATACCGGAAAGCAACCAGGTCAACCAATTAATAACCA
>JAAYHP010000554.1 GCA_012735355.1 Lysinibacillus sp.
ATTATCTTTATTCATTGATTGGTCACCGGATAATGCGATAGGGATAAGATAGTTATTTTTATAGTTTCCAATGAAATCAATTATTGTAACGTATTCTTTAGAAGGATGTTTACGTAATCCACGACCAAGTTGTTGAATAAAAATAATGCTTGATTGTGTTTGGCGAAGCATCACAATTTGATTTAAGAAGGGAATATCGATTCCTTCATTAAAAATATCTACTGTGAGTATGTATTCTAATTCTCCGCTGTCTAATTTACGGATTGCTTCTTCACGTTCTTCTTGAGTGTTGTCACCAGTTAGTGCAATTGTTTTTAATCCTTCATCATTTAAAGCTACTGAAAGATTTCGAGCTTCTTCTTTTGTACTACAAAACATTAAGCCTTTTACGCGATCACCAGAGTAGCCATAGTAATTTATTTTTTCAATAATATGTTGGACCCGTTCGTGAGAAACAAGCTTTCGTAGTTCAGTTGCATCGTCAATTAATTCTCCGTCTTTTTCATAGTCTAAAACGCCAAAATAATGAAAAGGGCACAACATATCTTCTTCAAGGGCAGCTTGTAATCGAATTTCGTAAGCGATATTGTAATCAAATAATTCATAAATATTGAAGTTGTCTGTCCGCTCCGGGGTAGCAGTCATACCTAGTAAAAATTCAGGAGTAAAGTAATTAATAACCTTTATGTATGAATCAGCACCAGCTTTGTGAACTTCATCAATTAAGATATAATCAAAATGGTCTTTTGCGAATTGTTGAAGGTAGTTGTCTTTTGAGATTGTTTGTATTGTTGCAAATAAATACTTGGCATCTATATCTTTTGAGTTTCCGGAAAGGATACCAAAATCTTCGTCATAGCCGCCGAGAACCATTTTATAATCTTCCATTGCTTTCTTTAAAATTTGTTCCCGATGCACAATAAATAACATTTTATTCGGTGCAAAGTTTCGTACATCGAAAGCAGATAAATAGGTTTTCCCTGTACCAGTGGCAGAGATAATTAATCCTTTATTTGCACCTGTTGCTCGTAGACTTTTTAATTGCTCAAGTGCAACGGTCTGCATTTTATTTGGCTGAATTGATAGGCTTTCAGCTAAGGAATTGGTTAAGTATTGGGTGTTTAATTCTAGAACATTGGAAGTATCATTATTTACAAAGGGCTTTAGTTCATAATTTTTCTCGTAGTTATTAATCCATTCATCTGTTAATTCTGTTCCTTCATTCCAAGCCTCTTCGAATTGATTTTTAAAATGATTAATAATTTCCCCATTTTCCATAGAGGTTAAATAGACGTTCCATTCATAGTTTGCTTTTAATGCACTATCGGTTAAATTTGAACTTCCAACAATAAGGGAGTAATAGTCTTTATGTTCGAAAATATACCCCTTTGCATGGAATCCTTTTTTACTAGTAATCCGAACTTCTACATTATCTAACTTTAATAATTCTTTAAACATTTTTGGTTGATTAAAGTTTAAGAAAGTAGAAGTAAGGATTCGTCCTTTAATTCCTTTTCGTTTTAAGTCGTACAGCATTGTTTTTAAAGTAGCAAGACCACCTTCAGTGATGAAGGCGACAGAAAAGTAGAATGTATTACAAGTTTTTAGTTCTTGTAATAATGTTGTTAAAACAGTTTCCTGTCTTTTATTTGTGAGTAATTTTGGTTTGAATTGTGCAGAAACTGGTTTGTTTTGATCGATAAATCCCTTATGTAAAGAGTTTTCGATTTTTTTAATCAGTTGCTGTTGGTTCATGTTATTACCACCAATTTATCATTATTTTCCCTTTATAATTTTCTCTACTGCCGGGATATCAGCCGGTGCGAAATTCAGTTGTGTCATTTCCTCACGGGATACCCATTTTGCTTCAGCGTGTTCTAGAGCTTGAGGTTGTCCTTCAACTAGCTTTGCCATATATGTTTCAAGACGAACAATTACTTTTTCGTATTCATAAGTGGTATCTTCCACTTTCTTACCAACTTCAATGGAACAGTTGAATTCTTCTTTTATTTCACGAGCCAATGCTTCTTCAGGAGATTCTCCATCTTCAATCTTTCCTCCAGGAAATTCCCAGTAATTAGGTAAGGTCATTTCTGGTCCTCTTAATGCACAAAAGATTTCATTTCTCTCATTTTCAATAATTGCTCCAACTACATGGACAGTTTTTTTCATCGTTGTCATCACCTTGTTTTGTTTTTACATATTATGTATTTTATTATAATAAATTCAATATTTGAGTTCCATTATACTAAAAGTAGTATTGAAATTCACATTTTGTATCGAAATATTAGTTATTTTCGATTATTATACTAACCATAGCAGTAATTAGAAAGAGATAGTGGCTTTTACGCACAATATGTAATTAGGTGTACCTCAGTAGGGTGCGTTAACTTATTTAGGAGGAATTTAATTTGTCTAACGTTCAAGAAGTTCAAAAGCTTTATCAACAATTAATTAATGCATGGAATAGAAGAGATGCAGAGGGGATGGCGGAGTTGTTTGGTGAAGAGGGGGTGCAGATTGGGTTTGATGGGAGTATGTCCATTGGTCAGGAAGAGATAATCTCACATATTACGCCGATTTTTGAAAGCCATTCAACGGCTCCTTATGTGACGAAGGTGAAAGATATCCGATTTTTAGGAACGGACGTTGCTTTTTTACGTGGGATTGCTGGGATGGTGCCTAACGGGAAGTCGGATATTGAGCCAGCTGTGAATGCTCATCAAACTCTTGTAGCAGTGAAAAAAGGCGATAGTTGGTTTATTGAACTGTTTCAAAATACGCCAGCGCAGTTTCATTTACGACCAGATCTAGTTGAGGCCATGACGGAAGAGTTACGGAAATTGTTATAGTCACATATTTGGAAATAGTTTACGTGCGATTTTTCATTAAGAAAGCTCGCTTTTTTTGCTTGGATGCAAGAGCTGATTTCCTACAAAATGGATAAATATGCTAAGCTGTTTTTATGACGATATCGCTGGGTGTTTCGGATATTGCTGAAATATGTGGCGATATCGCCGAACTTTGTGAACATATCGCTGGAATATATGACTATATCCGGTGGGCTCTCGTAATATCATCAGATTATGTGACAGAATCACCGGTAATTATGGAAATTCCTAGAAAAAACTAACTTTATTCAATCACAAATGCATTGGGGAGTGACAAATGGATATCAATATATGGATTGTGTCTTATTTAATCATCTTCATGCTGCATAACTTGGAGGAAATTATTACGATTGAAAAATGGAGGCTAAAAACCTATCCTCGTATAGCTCATAAGATTCCGTCCTTTATCCGAAAAGAATTGGAAAGCAATAAAATTACTACTGTTCAGTTTGCGGTCGTTGTGTTTGTGCTTTCTGTTGTTGTCTCAGGGGGATTGATTTACACGAGTGTTTTTGAACAGTATTTCATCTTTTTAGGAGTGTGTCTCTTTTTTGCGGCGAACATTTTTACCCATCCATTACAATCATTGTATTTGCGATGCTATACGCCAGGTGTAATCACATCACTTCTATTAGTAATCCCGTACTATAGTCTGTTTTTCTATCATTTCTATGACACGGAAATGTTTTCTTTTGGCACGATGATCGGCGCCATCATCGTAATAGCTTGCTTGGCCCCTATATTTATCCTTAGTCATAAAATCGGTGAGAAGTGGAAATGAAGCAAAAGGAGAGTGAACGTATGCGAAAAACTGTTGTTCCTAGTAACATGAATATCATTAATGATTATAAAACGAATCATTTTAACGGGTGGTATGCACTGTTCATTATTTTATCTTTCATTACTTTTAGAAAAGTGAAGACAATTGAAAAGAAGAAAGGGGAGTTAAGTAGCAAGGTAAATCGACTCTTCTAACATTAATGTGGAGGAAATAATATGTCGGGATTTATCGCCATTGCATCATCGAAAGAAATTATATTACCAGATGAAATTCAAGAATATAACGATCGGCGAATCTATGACGAGCCGAACAAAGCCTTCTCATTACATAAGCTTGATGAATGGTATGAAGAAGCTGTAAAACAAGCGTTCACAATGCCATACATTTACGATGCTGGTGGTGTGGGCGATGAATATTTTTGGGTGTATATAGAAAAGTATATGGAAATTGGGGATATTTTGGAGATACTATCCATACCCAATGAACGTACTGTTTATGAACATGTACAAAAGATATTAGATAATCCTGAGCCTATCATAATCAATGTAGGAAGCCTTACGTATGAAAACTATCTTGGATGCTTTCAACTCCCTAAAAAGAATTGGCTAGAAGACTTGAAACACCGAACGTTATATACAGACCGAGGTATTACGACGATTGTAAAATATTAATTTTCCTAATGACAATTACGAACGTTCGTGGGAAAATCTAAAAATAGATACTAATATACATACTAGATCGACAAAGGGGATTAGAAGTTGAAAACAAAAGATTTTGCAATGACAACCATTTTTTTAGCAATAGTTTTACTATGCGCCTTTACACCATTAGGTTTTATCCATTTAGGGGTCATTAAAGCAACGATCATTCATATTCCAATCATTATCGCATCTATTATATTAGGTCCAAAAATTGGGGCCTTTCTAGGGCTCGTGTTTGGAATAACAAGTATCATTAACAATACGATTGCTCCAACCCTATTGTCCTTTGCCTTCTCACCAGTCATCCCAGTTTTAGGTACCGACCAAGGAAGCTTTTGGGCTTTATTTATTGCGATTGTACCAAGGGTGATTGTTGGTGTGATTCCTTACTATCTTTATAAAGCGATTAAAATGGCGTTCAAAAAGGCAAAAGAAAAACAGGCTTTATTTATCGCAGGGTTAATTTCAACCTTCATTCATACTTTCTTAGTTATGGGATCCATTGCGTTGCTGTTTTACGATGCTTATGCGGAGGCGGTTCAAGCGGACGGCTTTGTAGGCATTATTATAGCGATATTTTCAGTATTTTTAACGAATGGAATTACCGAAGCGATTTTAGCCGCCTTTTTAACAGCTATGATTGCACCGCCACTTTTGAAATTGGCGAAAAAAGGGGCTTAATGCTCCACTACCTTTAAAATTAAAGCTATGTGAATTTAAAGAAACGAAAAGAATCCTGCGTAAGTTGGATTCTTTTTTAATCTAAAAGTATGTTAGAACATGTTAAAATAAAGAAAGGAAAAAATAGTCTGAATTATTTTAAAGAAAAGGTGAAATATATGCTTTCCATTAATCCGAAAGATCAAACTGAAAGAGAAAATTATAAATTGCTCACAGGTACTGTTATTCCAAGACCGATTGCTTTTATTACGACGAAATCGACTGAAGGGACACTTAACGGCGCACCTTTTAGCTATTTCAACATCGTCTCGTCTAACCCACCGATGCTTTCTGTTTCCATACAACGCAAGGACGGGAAGATGAAAGATACAGCGAAAAACATATATGATACGCAGGAGTTTGTCGTGCATATTACAGATCATGATAATGTGGAGCCGTTTAATGCGGCAGCTGCCAACCTTCCAAGCAATGTAAGTGAAATAGAACTGACGAAGTTAACCCCGGTTGAAAGTGAATTGGTAAGTGTCCCTGGCGTAAAGGAAGCGAAAGTACGCTTTGAGTGCAAGCTCGTTCAAGCAATCCCTTTAGGTAGTAATAATGAAGGGGAGCCAAGTTGTGATTTGTTTGTGGGAGAGGTAGTCCTCGTTCATCTTGATGAAAAGATATATGACAACACGTACATTAAAGCGAGAGAATTACATGCAGTAAGTAGACTAGCAGGAAATCATTTCGCTACGATCGGTAATATTTTTTCGCTACAGCGACCGGAGTAAAAATCTATGAAATGGCTTAAGCCCTTATTCAGTGGCTTAAGCTATTTTTATGCTATTTTCATTACCATTCATATGTAGTTAATTTTAACCATACTATATATGAAGCTGTTATTATCCCACGTGTAATGAATAAAAGTTTTTATTACTTGAGATTATTATTACAAATCTCTCTTTTTTTAAAAAAATAGAAATATTTATGTATAATATGAAAGTAGGAGAGGAGGGATTTTTGTGTCAACTTATCAAAAAGAAGAACTAATCTTACTAGTGAAAGCTGTTTGTGCAGCAATTCTTGCGACGTTAGTTCACGTCTTTACGGTAAATGTACTTAATACCCATCCGTGGATTGTGTTAGTATTGATTGGGTTAGCTCTTGCAGTAATTACTGCTTTTGGAGCCCGAAAATACGTTGCCTTTGGGCTGACTTACTTTGTTACATCCATCGTCTGGACGGTTGTCTTTTTCTAAAGCAATTATAAAAGATAGTAGTATTAGTAAATAGGTGAGGAAATGGAACGGACGAACGGAATCGTTCTAAAATTGCTGAAATTCCTATAGCTCAAATGGTCGTGGGTTTAATATCATCATATTGATAGAGGGTGAAGCATTGTTTCGTTCCATTTTCCTCATAACAACACTATTAATAGTTTGTATATTAAGATAGATTTACTTTATTTATTTTCAAAAATCAAAAAATACTTCTCTCGCCGCCTCAAAGCTTCTCTTAGCAAATTCAAAGGGGTCCATTCCTGCATTTTCCCAATGCAAATACATTAACCGTGGTTCATCAAACAGCCAATGGTTATGAAATGCAGTCACTTTAAGTCCTCTTTTTTGTAAAGCCTCAATCATCGGATTCACTTCTTTTTCCAAGAGAACAGATTCACCTAAATTCAGACCATTTTTTTCAAAGGATAACATGAATGGAAGTGCTAGTGGAGACATCGTACGACGACCTAAAATCGTTGCTCGAATATCTCTAAGTCGCATTACTACACAAACAGGAGTCGCTTGAATAACTACACCGCCGATAATATTTGCGAGTCTTTGACAAGTTGAAGACAAATATATCCATCCTTTTATATTATCAATATCAGCTTATGTAGAATATTAGAGCTTGTGTAGGCAGAAAAAATAGAGGAATGAGAAAATAAAACTATCATTTTTATATATTTTTCCTGTATTCCTTTCATATTTACAAATTGATAATGTCTTTAATTACGTTTCTTATTCCCGTCAGAAGAAGGGATTTAATGAATTACACAAAATAAAAAGAATGCACATTACTAAACTAATTTTAGTAGTGTGCATTTTTTGACCGATAGTTTATATTAAAATTTGTCCCCCTGCACAATTAATGGTTGAACCGTTTAATAATTTGCTATTATTCATTGCAAATATCATTGCTTCAGCTACTTCTTCCGGTGTAGCGGCAATGTTAGGAGGTGTTGAAGCGACAATTGCTTTATAAATTTCTTCGTTCATTGTTACATTAGCGCTTTGTGAAATGTTCGTTAGCATATTGTTTGGTGCAACACCGACAGCATAAATATTTTTATCTTGGTAGTCTTGTCCGATGGATTTTGTTAATGCATTCAATGCGTGTTTTGACATCGAGTAAACACCGTTGTAGGCAGTTGGTTTGAAAGAGTTGGATGATACCGTATTAACGATTGTACCACCACCGTTTTCGAGCATATGGGGAATGACATACTTCACGCCGAAAAATGCGCCTTTTACGTTAACGTTCATGACGCGGTCGTATTCGGCTTCATCGTATTCGTGAATTAAGCGGAATGGTACCATTAAGCCAGCGTTATTGAAAAAGACATCAATTTTTCCGAAAGCTTCAATTGTTTTTTCGACATAGTTTTGTACTTGTTGTTCGTTCGCAACGTCTGCTTTCACAAAAATTGCTTCTGCACCTATTTCTTTTACCATGTTCACCGTGTTTTGACCTTCTGTTTCATTGAAATCAATGACCGCAATTTGATGACCGAGACGAGCTAATTTTACAGCTGTAGCACGGCCTAACCCTGTAGCTGCACCTGTAATTAAAATAGATTTGGACATAGGACTCCTCCTTTAATTGTAATTAATTTTAATTATAGTAATCATTTTCTATAATTCAATAAGCTGTATGTAAGCCAACGTTGACGAACTCCTAATTCATACTGTATAATTATCTTGAATTAAAGATAATTTTCGTTAAATAGTTGGATTAACTATTTTATTTTTTACAAAAATACCTCGAATTCGAGATAATTAGAGCATAAAGGAAGGGTTAATGATGAAAAAACAGACTACAGGCATTCATCATATTTCAGCCATCGTTGGTCACCCGCAAGAAAACGTCGATTTTTATGCAGGAGTGTTAGGCTTACGCCTTGTGAAAAAAACAATAAACTTTGATGACCCTGGCACATATCATTTTTATTTCGGAACGGAAGGGGGAAAACCGGGCTCAATCATTACCTTTTTCCCGTGGCCTAATGCGTACCGCGGAAAAATTGGCGATGGACAAGTAGGGATAACCCAATACGCCGTGCCGGTCGGAGCGCTACAATTTTGGGAAGAGCGTTTAACAAAGTTTGATGTGGAATATGTTGTCACTGAACGCTTCGGCGAAACTTATTTTCAGTTTGATGATCCCCACGGTCTTCACCTAGAAATTGTCGAACGGGAAGAAGGAGAGCTGAATCCTTGGGAGTTTGGAGGCGTAACAAAAGATGTTGCTATTAAAGGCTTCGGTGGTGCGGTGCTTTACTCAAGTCGTCCGGAAGAAACAGCAGCAACGTTAGTAGACATTATGGGGCTAGAGCTTGTAGGTACTGAAGGGGACTATACTCGTTTTCAGGCAACTGCTGATATTGGAAATATCATTGATTTAAAAATGACGACGAGCGGACTTGGAACGATGGGAGTCGGTACCGTTCATCACATTGCGTGGCGGGCGAAAGACGTAGAAGATCATTTAGAGTGGCACCAGCATGTGCAAAGTAAAGGAATGTACGTAACGGACGTAAAAGACCGTAATTATTTCAATGCAATTTATTTCCGAGAAACGGGGAGAATTTTATTTGAAATTGCGACGGATCCGCCGGGGTTTGCTGTGGATGAGCCTTACGAACTGATGGGTAGCGGGTTAATGTTGCCACCCCAGTACGAAGATTTAAGGAATCGTTTAGAAAACTCGCTTATTCCTATTGAAGTTTGAGAGTTGGATTGAAGTAAAGATGTAGGAGTCCTTCAATGTTTTTGAAGGGCTTTTTTTATTTTCTTCTACACGGGATAAGTGTCTTATTTATCAATGGAGGAATATAATATACATAACACTTTTAAAGAATGGAGGAGCATAATGCAACTTGTATTAAATGATGACGTGAAGGAATGGATTCGTTCTAAAGGAAGTCAAGCCACAGTGCAACTGTTGCAAGTGAAAGGTTGCTGCGCTCCAGAGATTCAAGATTTTGTCGTGTTACCTGTAAAACCAAAGGACACAAGAGAATATGTAGAGTTTAACGTTGATTATGTATCGATTTACGTATACAAACC
>JAAYHP010000555.1 GCA_012735355.1 Lysinibacillus sp.
GAGGCTCGAGTCGGGCCCGTGGAAAGCGTCCCCGGAACGGAAATCAATTTTCAGTTTAATATCAAAAACTCATCATTTTCTTTTAAGAGAAAATGATGAGTTTTTACTTTTGTCCCAACCTCTTTTTTGCCTTGATGATTTTCGTTTCGGGCGGACGCGCATCCAGGGCTGGCCCCGCTGGAGTCGCCGCCCTTCACTCAAATCAATATATCAAATTTTCACTACTGAAATCTTTTTTCTTGTTCTAAATATTCTTTTCGGACAAGCCCTTATCTATTAATAATGAAATCTATTTATAATGCGACTTAAATGCTTAGCTTCCTCTGCTAACTTAGAAGCATTTTGGGCAAGGGAATTAATTCCTTCCACTTGAATATCCACACTTTCGTTCGTAGCAGCAACCATGTTTGTAAAATCTTCAGCTATGGAATTAACTTGTTTCATAATCTCTTGAAGTTCTTTACCGTCTTTGTTGACGCTATCAACAAATTTTCGGTTATTCATTACTAAGTCTTTCGTATTTACAGCAGCTTTAATTAATTGACCAATCACTTCATTTGTTTGAGAAACAGCATCCATTCCTTTATCTATGGATTTCACATTATCCTCCACTTGAACAACGGCTTCTTCTAAATCTCGATATGTTTTTTCTAAAGACGACATTATGTCTTCAGCGAACTCATTTGTCCCTTCTGCTAGTTTACGAACTTCGTTGGCAACGATGGCAAAGCCATTTCCAGCCTCGCCAGCGCGAGAAGCTTCTATGGAGGCATTCAATGCTAATAAATTTGTCTGTTTTGCAATTTTTGTAATGGAAGCTACTTTTTCCATAACCGCATTTGCTTCATTTGTAATTTCACGGATTTTTGCCAAGGAATTCATGACTTCCGTTTGAATCGTTTGCATTTGGGTATGGGTTATTTGAATGGCATTTTGTCCTTTGCTTGCATCTTTAAGAGCATCGTCTGCTCCATCCACCGCTTTCTCGATTTCTTGTTGCATATCTTGCACTTGACTCATCATCGTTGTAACCATTTCATTGGCATTTCCGATGGAGTATCGCTGGGTTTCAGCACCGCCACGAAATGTTTGAATAGCAGCGGACAATTCTTCGAAAGTAGTAGAAATGCGTTGCGTTTCTAACTCTTGCTCTTTACTAATTATTTCAACGGTTTCGGCAGCATGTTTAAATTCTTCGATCATGGAACGAATTCCTAGAATAATTTTATTAATTTCATAACCGATTTGATGAAATTCATTCCGCATACCTACCTTTTCTACATGGGCACTTAAATCTCCAGAAGAAATTTTTTTCGTAACTGCATACCATTCCCGTAAACGCTTCATAATGATGTTGTAATAAATTAAGCTAAAAATGAAAGAAATGAGTGCGGTAGCAATAAAAACGCTTCCAGTGACTAAAAAATCTTTGCTGGATAAATATACGATAAGTGCGGGAATGATGCTAGATATTGCAGTTAAAATTGTAAACATTAAACCGATGAAAGGTCGATGGACGAGCCTTCCCATTCTAATATTAAAGCGCTTTCCGGTAGCATCTGTAAAAAGTGGACAAGATGCATCTATCAGCACTTCACCCGAATCCCTTGGATATACTTGCAATAGCCCAGTATCCGTTCTTGCTGCCGCTAATCCTACTTTGTCCGTAAAGGCAGTACCTTCTCGTAAACGATTTGTATGAATATATGCGAAGCCATTTTCATCGACTATAACGAAATATTCATCCCGTTCAAGTTCTTTATCTAGTATAGGACGTATTTGTTCTATCTGTTCTTCGAGTGATTTAGTCGAATCTGATGCTTCTCTAATTTTAACCGCAATACTTTGAGCCTTTTGTAGTGCTTTTTTTGCAACAGATGAACGTAATAATTTTTCCATATTCCTCCCCCTTGTGTATTATTTCCCCTTTGTTAATAAATCACAAACATTCCCCTTAAGTTTTAAAAAATGCCACTCTATGGAAAAGTAGTGGCAATATATAACTATTATATCAGTAAATAAGGATAATATTTAAGTGTTATTTCTATTTTTAGAGTAAATTTGCTCGGAAAATATTGAAATTTCGCTTTAAGGCAGACCGCCGTAACGAAAATCAAAAAAATTATCGCTCAATCAATTTGATTAGCGATAATTTTGTCTTTTTGTACTGTTCTATTTTTTATTTTACTCTTCGTCAAAAACAGCGACTAAGCGACCTTTAACTTCATGGTTTTTCAGTTTTTCTAAGCCTTTATCAATTTCTTCGAATGGAATTGTAGTAAGAGTTGGATTCATTTTTCCAGTAGAGAAAATGTCATATACACCTTGTAAGTCTTCTACTGATCCACCATTACTTCCTAAAAGTTTAACTTCTTTTGTAATCATAAGGTAAGTATTAATGTTGGATTCTAGTTTACCCATACCAACAATAACTACTGTTCCTTCGCGTTTTACAGCTTCAATTGCATCGGCAGTAGTTTGACCGAAACCAGCAAAGTCAACGATGACATCACATTCTGCTTCTTTCATATCAAGAATTGTGTCATATACTTTGTGAGCACCTAGCTCTTTTGCTAGTTCGCGAGCTTCTGGAGAAACATCTGTAGCGTACACTTCGCAACCTTTAACTAACGCCATTTGTAGAGCG
Organism: Lysinibacillus sp.; assembly: GCA_012735355.1. Classification (GTDB taxonomy): domain Bacteria; phylum Bacillota; class Bacilli; order Bacillales_A; family Planococcaceae; genus Ureibacillus. The sequence goes on from JAAYHP010000555.1 coordinate 2,648, forward strand.
AATTGGCCAAGACCGCCAACGCCGATAATGCCTAATTTTGTACCTTCTTTCGCTTGTCCAATATTGAAATCAGCACGGTATGAAGTAATTCCAGCATCTGTTGCAGCTGCTCCTTCTACAAAGGAAACACCTTCTGGAATAATTACACATTGGTCAGCAGGAACACGTACTTTTTCAGCATAACCACCGTCATAGTTATACCCTGCAGTAACTTTTGTTTCTCTATTCATTGGGTTTACGCCAACACGGTCACCAACTTTGAGATTTTCAACGCCTTCGCCCACTTCAATAACTACCCCAGCAAACTCATGGCCCATAATAACAGGACCGTTTGGGAAAAGTGGCATCCAACCTGGATC
>JAAYHP010000556.1 GCA_012735355.1 Lysinibacillus sp.
GAGGCTCGAGTCGGGCCCGTGGAAAGCGTCCCCGGAACGGAAATCAATTTTCAGTTTAATATCAAAAACTCATCATTTTCTTTTAAGAGAAAATGATGAGTTTTTACTTTTGTCCCAACCTCTTTTCGTATTTTATTTAATTTGAGGTTGAGTTACTCGTTTTATGAAGAAGGATAGGATAAGTGTAATAACAGTAAATCCTGTTGCGACTAAGAAAGATAAGTTAATCCCTTCAAGTAGAGCCAATTGGGAAATAGTAGCTACATCTTGTTCTGTTAATGAAATTCCTTTTTTCATCGCTTCAGCTGTCATACTTTCTCCGACTGCTATAGACTTCGAATTCATAATTGCTATTAACACTGCTGTACCAATGGATCCTGCAATTTGCTGAATTGTGTTATTAGCTGCCGTACCGTGTGGATTTAAACGAGGTGCTAAAGCGTTTAAACCGTTCGTCATAATCGGCATCATTACTAAAGACATCCCCAATGTCCGAATCGTAAAGACGGAAATGATATAGAAAATGGATGATTCCATCGATAGTTGAGCAAGTAAAAAAGTAGTAACTGTCATAATGCTCAAACCAATAATCGCCAATATACGAGGTCCAAATTTATCAAATAATCGACCGGTAATCGGTGACATGAAGGCCATTACAAGGGCTCCAGGTAACATAATTAAACCTGAATCCAATGGTTCAATATGTCTTACACTTTGTAAGTAAGCAGGTGTTAAAATCATCCCACCTATCAGCCCCATTGCCATAACTGTATTGAAAATGGCTGCAAGAGAATAAGCTGGTGCTTTAAATATTTCCATACTTAAAAACGGCTCATCCAGTTTTAATTGACGAATCACGAAAAGAACAACACTGATTACTCCAACAAGAATCGAGACAATTATAACTGGTTTTGTCCAACCAACATTCCCCGCTGTGCTAAAGCCATACAATAAAGCTCCAAATCCAATTGTACTTAAAAGGACTGATAAATAATCTAAAGAAATTTTTCTTGTTGGTAATACATTTTCTAGTTTCCAAATCCCTAATAAAATACTAATAACAGCGAAAGGTAAAATCATTGTAAACAGCATTCGCCAATTATAGTGTTCTACAATATAACCAGATAATGTAGGACCTATTGCAGGGGCTGCCATCATAATGAGACCAAAAAACCCCATAGCTGTTCCGCGCTTTTCAACTGGGAAACTGATTAACATGACATTCATTAATAATGGTGCCATTACGGATGATCCTGCCGCTTGTATCATCCGCCCTGCAAGCAATGTTCCGAAGTTAGGAGAAATTGCTGCAAGTAATGTACCTAATGCGAAAATACTCGTTGCAAAAATGAATAATGGCTTTGTATTAAATCGCAAAATGAAAAAGGCAGAGGCCGGTATTAAAACACCGCTTATTAACATATAACCATTGGATAACCATTGGACTGTTGCATAAGTAACTTGGAAATCTTCCAAAATCGTTGGCAATGCAACGTTCATTAAAGTATTATTTAAAAATGCAACAAAAGCACCTACAAATAATACAGCAATCATTAAATAGGGTGGCTTTTTCATCGAAAGTTCCTTGTTCATCGTTTATCACAC
>JAAYHP010000061.1 GCA_012735355.1 Lysinibacillus sp.
AATCATAAAATAATCTGTATCTGCTAATTTAAATACGTCTTCTTCAAATTTCGGTAATTGTCCTGTACCTGTTAAACTATCGCGATTTACAATTACCGGTGGCAACATTTCTTCATAGCCATGCTCTTCTGCATGTAAATCCATCATGAAGCTCATCAAAGCTCTTTCTAAACGTGCACCTAAACCACGGTAAAATACAAAGCGACTACCTGTTACTTTACCAGCCCGTTCAAAATCAACAATTTCTAAATTCGTTGCTATATCCCAGTGAGGTTTAATTTCAAAGTTAAACTTCGGTACTTCTCCCCAAGTATATTCCACTACATTATCATCTTCACTCTCACCAACAGGTACTGATTCGTGGGGAATATTTGGTAAGTGTAACATCATATCTTTGAACTTTTCTTCAATTTCATTTAATTCCGCATCTAAACTTTTAATTTCCTCTCCAACTTGGCGCATGCGACTAATGGCTTCATCGGCATTTTCTTTATTGCGTTTCATTATTGAAATTTGTTCAGACACTTTATTTCGCTCTGCTTTTAATTCTTCTGTTTTTGCTATTAGTTCTCTGCGCTTTGAATCAAGAACTTCAAATTCATCAAAATTCCCTAAATCTTCATTGCGTGTAAGAAGGATCTTTTTCACTTCTTCGTAATTGTCACGTACACGTTTAATATCTAGCATAGTGATTCCTCCAAACTATTGATCAGTATTTTTTCAAATAAAAAAGCCCTCAATCCCTAAAGGGACGAGAGCTACCCGCGTTGCCACCCTAATTGATTAAATAAACATTTAATCCACTTATACCATAACGGCTTTTCAACCGGCCCTACCTACTATTCCTTCAGTTAGGCAGCTCAAGGATGGATTCACAAGGGTTTTTATCAGCTTCCACCAACCGCTGACTCTCTTAAAAAAACTTACTTGCTACTATTTCCTATCATTGCATTCACAATATATTCTTAACACTAATTTTAACCATAATGTACTATATGATACGTGATTTTGCAAGTAAAGTAATAAAGATGTCACCTTTGCTTAACAATTAGTTTGGAATTTGCTAATAATTCGACCTTATACATTATTATTATGTCTTCATTAAATTCTCACTAGTATCACATTTCTGACATTGATATAATATATGAAAAGTCTAATTTAAGAATGGTCAGTATTAGGAGAATGACTATGGATATGCTTATGTTTGAACTAAACAAAGATTCGGACAAACCATTGTATGAACAACTTTATATCGGTATAAAAAAAGCGATTATTTCAAAACAAATTGCAGTGGGGACAAAACTTCCATCAAAAAGAAAACTAGCCGACTTTTTAAGCATCAGTCAAACGACAATTGAAATAGCTTACGCTCAATTACTTGCAGAAGGATTCATCACTTCTGTCCCTCGTGTAGGTTACTTCGTTGAACAAATCGATGAACTTCCTTACGTAGAAAAAGATGAGCCGAGTATTATCATTACAAAAAAAGAACAGAAACAATACAAATATCACTTTTCTCCTGGTAAAGTAGATGAAGATTCATTTCCCTTTTCAGTGTGGAGAAAGTATGCAAAAGAATTGTTTGATATTAGTTCGAAAGAATTGCTTCAAATCGGAGAACCTCAAGGAGAATATGAACTAAGAGCAGAAATTGCCAACTACTTATTCCAATCCCGAGGTATCCTTTGTAAACCTGAACAAATTGTAATTGGATCCGGTACCGAACATCTCCTTCCAATGATTTTACGATTATTTGATAATGATTTAATTCTTGCATTGGAAAACCCCGGATACTCAGCAATACCAAGAATTCACTTGGACAGTAACGCAATACCGATTTCTGTCGATGAAGAAGGTTTAGTCGTCGATGAATTAGAAACAACAAATGCCAATATTGTTTACATTACTCCATCTCACCAATTCCCAACAGGAGCAGTTCTTTCTGCTACAAGAAGAACCCAGCTATTAAAATGGGCTAGTAAACAACCGAATCGCTATATCATTGAAGATGACTATGATAGTGAATTTCGCTACATCGGAAAACCAATACCAGCACTCCATGGCTTAGATCAAAACAATAAAGTCATTTACATGAGCACCTTTACAAAATCCCTAATGCCATCACTTAGGGTTGCTTACATGGTGTTACCATTCAATCTACTCATTAAATATAAAGAAATCTTCAGTTATTATTCCGCATCGGTGCCTCGATTCGTACAACATATATTAGCTAATTTTATGAGGGATGGACATTTCTCAAAACATTTAAATCGCATGCGTAAAATTTATCGTAAAAAACATGATAAAGTAAAACAAATATTAACGAGTTACTATCCCGAAGTTCATATAACTGGCGATCAGGCTGGTATGCATATACTTATTTCAGTTCCTACCGACAAAAGTGTTGAGGAACTAAATCAAATAGCCATTAATAATGATATTGCTATTACCCCAGTAACAGACTATTTACTAAAACCGATTGAGTTTGAATATCCATCCTTCTTGCTTGGTTTTGGCGGAATCCCGTTAGAAAAAATTGAGGAAGGCATTCATTTATTAATGAAATGTTGGGGCATCAAGAAAGCTATTTAACTAACTTTAAAGTTTTAAAAGAAAAAAAGAGGTTGGGACAAAAGTAAAAGAGGGTGGGACAATAGTAAAAACTCATCATTTTCTCTTAAAAGAAAATGATGAGTTTTTGATATAAAACTGAAAATTGATTTTCGTTCCGGGGACGCTTTCCACGGGCCCGACTCGAGCCTCCTCGGAGCTCGTTCCTCGCTCCTGCGGGGTCTCGAGTTTCGGGCGGTTCCCGTTGGAGTCGCCCCGTCACTCCAATCAATTTTCGATTGCATATCATTTTTTTACTATGCTTCTTCACTGATTCTTAATTAAATTAGCTATATGTCCCAACCTCTTTCTATTTTACTGTATCGTAACCAACAACGGTCCAAATGCCGGTATCGTCTTTCTGGAAAAGTCTTTTTAAATATACGGTTTTTATATTTGTAATATAATCATTCACTTCAACCATTGCTTGTTCTTCATCGCTATGAAGCAATTTTAAACTGTTTAGATCAATAGGATAATCCCCATCAATTCCACTCGGTGCAATTTGAAGGCTAACAAACACTTGAGTTGTTGCAATTGCATCCAATCTCCATGGTGAGTGGCCTTCATTGACACTTTCTTGAGTATTTTTCTCTATTTCAATATGATATGGAACTTCTACTTCTGGTGAAAAGTCTATCGCTGCTACTGGAAACATAAAGTTTTCGTAAACACCAACGCTTTCTAATTCAAAAGTTAATTCCGTTGATTCAAGGTAGGCTGGAATGGCGTGATAATCCATCATATCCACAGTAAAAACCTCCGTCTGTTTTGGATGTTTTCCTTTACCGTTATTATGAACAAATTAGAAAAATTTATGAATTATACTTGTGAATCATTTTTTATAGAGTAATACAAAATAATTTTGTGATGTGAATTTGTTCGTAGTACATTAAACTATACAACATTTGTCGATTCATAATAATTAAAAGTTGAAGAGAAGGAGAAAATTCTAATAATCGACAATATTTCCTAGGAAATTTCGACAATGACAAATAAATATAAAAGATAAGTATCGACAACTTGGACTTTGCACACATAGCCAATGTTATTCTTATTTGATAAAATAAGGTAGAAAAGGAGGGAACTAAAATGGGAATTTGGTTTCTTATTGCTTTAATTATTCTTGGCATTATCTTTGCAATAAACATATACATATACGAAAATAGTGAATTTAATAAAATTACGAATTATTCATTACTAAATATTTGGAATAATGGAAAAGTAAAAAAACTATATAAAGTTGCTCAATCTTTAAAGCGGTTACAAGGTGAAAAGAAAGTACTATTTAATGTTATATTGCCTAATAAAGAAAAAATAGATGCTATCGTTATTAGTGAATCAGGTGTTCATGTCATTGACATCATTGACATGAACGGTTGGATTTATGGTAGAGAACAAGACCCGGAGTGGGCACAAGCGCTCTTTCAAAGTAAAAATTTAAATACCTTTAATAATCCAATTATCGATAGTAAAAAAAGAATATTGGTTTTACGAGAGATATTAAAAATTGAAAATAAAGAATTGTTCCATTCTATTATTTTATTCTCAAATGGATGCACAATTAAGAAAGTTGATATACAATCAGAAAACGTTGCAGTTATGAATGTGAAAAATTTAAAACAATATTGGTCTAACAAACATGGTGAACAATTAAAAACAGACGAAATAAATAAAATTTATAGTTCCCTTGAACCTTTCATGGAAATAAAAAAAGAATCAAAATCATCGAGTATGAATCAAACAGCTACGAATTAAATTAATATAACTTGTGGCATGATATAAACAATATGGAATTCGCTTTACAATCGGAATTTATTGAAACTAGCGAAAGGGAGTTTCAGTAAGATATTTGCTTGATTGGTATATGCGAATTCTTTTTTTATCTTCAAAGTATTAAAACTGGAAAGGAAAAGACTATGAAAAAGCTTTCAAAGCGTCAATCGAGTATTATATATATGAAAGAAAACGGTGCACTTTTTTCATGCCCCATTTGTAGCGAAGAAATGGAAGTGTTTGATGATGGAAATATTCAATGTAACAATAGGCATAACTTTACTATTGCGAAACAAGGCTATGTAAATTTTTTGACGAAAAATGTCCAAACGATGTATAGTAAATCGCTTTTTGAATCGAGGAAAAAAGTTATTGAATATGGATTATATAATGAAATGCAACATCAAATCGCAAATTTGATAGATAGCTCGGCCCATAGGGTATTAGATACTGGTTGTGGTGAAGGCTCTCACTTAGTACGTATTTGCAATTTATTACAGCAAAAAGTAATCGGGATAGGAATTGACATTGCAAAAGAAGGAATTATTACGGCAGCTAAATTTTATGAGGATAAAATTTGGTGTGTCGGAGATTTAGCAAATAGCCCCTTTCAAAAAGATTCTTTTGATGTCATATTAAATATTCTATCCCCAGCAAATTACGATGAATTTAAACGATTGTTAAAGAAAAATGGAAAGGTTATTAAAGTAGTACCTCGGTCCAATTACTTAATAGAACTTAGGAAACAAGTGTTTACAAATACTGAAAGAGAAGATTATACAAATGAACAAACGGTAATACGATTCTATGAGCAATTTTCGAAAGTAGAGAAGCATTCAATCACCTATAGGGTACCATTAAATAAGGAGATGATTCCCCATCTATTAAAGATGACCCCTTTAAGTTGGCATTTAGAGCAACAAAACATTTCATTGCAGGAAATTACAATTGATGTTGATATATTAGTAGGAGAAGGGTAAGTTACACATCTTAGATTGAAAGATATAGTCCTTTTCTTTAAAATAAAACTAACAATAATGATTAAGGGTAGGAGTCAACAGTGTTATACGATATTGGAGCAAAAATAGTTAGACCTTTTTTATGGTTAAATGGTTCAAAAGCAAAAGTATATGGAAAAGAAAATTTACCGCAAGATGAAGGGTATGTGCTCGCATGTACCCATAATGGATATATTGATATTTTGAATTTAGGTATCTCAATTTATCCGCGTCAAATACACTTCATGGCGAAAAAACAATTGTTTGAAATTAAAGGTTTAGGATGGTTAATTACAAAGCTTAATGCATTTCCAGTGGATCGAGAAAATCCAGGGCCGAGTGTCATTAAAATTCCACGACAACTAATTAAAGAAGGGAAAATTGTTGGGATTTTCCCGAGCGGTACAAGAACAACTAATAACACAGAATTAAAACAAGGAGCAATTACAATTGCCCAATTGACAAAAGCTAAGATTGTGCCGGCAGCATATATTGGACCGAAAAACTTAGGTGAAGTGTTTAAACGTAAAAAAGGTTATTTAATTTATGGCAAACCATTCACCGTTCCAAGTGGAAAAGAAGCGAGAGAAGAATATACAGAATTTCTAGAAAAGGAATTTCAAAGACTAACTGAGGAACTAATTGAAAAAACGAAAAAATAGGTGGCACTTTCTGATTTCAGAGAGTGCTTTTTAAGGGGGATAAATGTGATTAAAGTACTTTTTGTATGTCTCGGGAATATTTGTCGTTCACCAATGGCTGAAGCGGTTATGAGAGACTTGGTGAAAAAGCGAGGTTTGGACGACAAAATCGAAGTGGATTCAGCGGGTACAAGTTCTTGGCATATTGGAGAAGCCCCTCATTATGGGACACGAAACATATTGAAGAAATATGGAATCTCCACTGATGGGATAAAGGCGCGCCAACTTCAAAAACAAGACTTTGAAGAGTTTGACTATATTGTTGGGATGGATGAGAGCAACATAAGAAACATTCGGACGATGTTAAATCAACCGAATCATCCGAAAATTTTTCGATTTTTAGACTTAACAACACACAAAAAGGACGTACCCGATCCCTACTATACGGGAAATTTCCAAGAAACTTATGATTTAGTCATTGACGGTTGCGAAGCATTACTAGACAAAATTTTAGAAGATATAAAAGAATAAAACCGTTATTATAATGGTAATGTTGATAAAAATCAAGTAAATAAAATTTTTCACTTGTACAATTTTAGTGTATAATATTACAGTCTAATTTACTTATTATTGTTTCAACAATAGAAGCCCATAATTTAAATAAGAAAGTGAGTGAATCCAATGGGGCGTAAATGGAATAACATTAAAGATAAAAAGGCGGAAAAAGATAAAAATACGAGTCGAATTTATGCAAAGTTTGGTAAAGAAATTTATGTAGCAGCTAAAAAAGGTGATCCAGATCCAGAAACGAATCAAGCTCTAAAGGCTGTATTAGAGAGAGCCAAAACATATAACGTGCCAAGACATATTATTGACCGCGCTATTGAAAAAGCAAAAGGTGCAGGTGGCGAAGATTACGATGAACTTCGCTACGAAGGCTTTGGTGTTGGTGGCACAATGGTTATTGTTGATGCGCTGACAAACAATGTAAACCGTACTGTTTCAGAAGTTCGTGCGGCTTTTGGTAAAAACGGTGGAAACATGGGGGTTTCTGGCTCTGTTTCATATATGTTCGATTCTACAGCTGTATTCGGTGTGGAAGGAAAATCTGCTGACGAAGTTTTAGAAATTTTATTAGAAGCAGATATCGATGCTCGCGACGTGTTTGAAGAAGACGATGTAACAATCGTTTATGCTGAACCAGATCAGTTCCATGCGGCTCAAGAAGCCTTTAAATCTGCTGGTATTGAAGAATTTACAGTAGCGGAATTGACAATGCTCCCACAAACAGAAGTGAAACTCACTGGTGCTGATAAAGAACAATTTGAAAAAATGATCGATGCATTAGAAGACCTTGAAGATGTTCAACGAGTATATCATAATGCAGATTTAGATGATTAATTGAAATCCATTCAAGGAAAACAAGTTATAAAAAGAGGCTGGGACAAAAGTAAAAACTCATCATTTTCTCTTAAAAGAAAATGATGAGTTTTTGATATTAAACTGAAAATTGATTTCCGTTCCGGGGACGCTTTCCACGGGCCCGACTCGAGCCTCC
>JAAYHP010000557.1 GCA_012735355.1 Lysinibacillus sp.
GAACGCTTACAAAACAGATCGTAAAAACGAAATATACCCAAAAAATCAAAACAGCAAAAAAATCCCCATCAAAATCTTGTCTCAATCTCTCTGCAAATCTATTACAATAGAAATAAAAACATAATTTATAAGGTGATGCATAATGGATTCTTCATGGCTGAAGCCGATTTCTGAGGCAAAGTATTTGGCAACGGACAATGCTTATCGCTATCGGGCGATTTTACGATATTTTTATATGCAGCATGAACGAATGCGGCAATATTTGTTTCCTGAAGAAGTATTTGCATTTTTAAAAGAACATAAGGAGTTTCAGAACTATACGGAAGACGATCTCCAGCAGGATTTAGATCAGCTTGTCAAATGGAAAAACTTAATTGCTCGGCAAGAGACGGTGAATATTCGCACAATCGAAGAATTTAAAAAGAAACGGTTTCGTTATCAATGCAGTCCTTACACGGTTGAAATTGAGAGGATGATCCGCACGTTAGAGAAGCTAGGGGATTCATTCGGAGGATCTTTAGAAAAAACTCGTTTTGACCGTTTATACTCTTCACTCGTTCGAATAGAAAATATTATACAAAACGATTTTCAAGAAAAACGAGAAGAGATTAATCAAATTTGGGAAGAAACATTCGATTATTTCAAAAAAATCATTCAAAATTCTGCGGATTACATCGCTTACCTTAACAGTGAGAACACGGAAGAACGAATGATGTCGGAAGCCTTTCTTGTATATAAAGAAAAATTTACGACATATTTACGCGATTTCATCGTTGCCTTACAGAAAACATCGTTAAAAATTGAAAAGTTGTTGGAAGATATCGCAGAAGATGATGTTCACAAACTAGTCGCAATTGTTGCTGATTATCAAATGACGATTCCTCGATTAGAAGAAATGGAAGTGACGAAAGAACAACTTGAAGAAGATTTATTCGAAAAGTGGAGAGGTCTAAAAGAATGGTTTTTAGGCAGAGAAGGACGTGAAAGTGAATTGTATTTTCTTCAGCACCAAACGAATGAAGCCATTCGCCGCATGACTCGGGTCGTGCAAAGGCTGGGGGAACGTCATCACAATTTCCGCAGCCGCAAGAAAGATTTTCTCCATTTAGCAAAGTGGTTTTCCGAGCTTCCGAGTTTAGTAGATGCCCACCGACTATCCTCTGTTGTTTTCGGCTGTTTCCATACAAAGCATCTCATAACAGAGAACGATGCAACAGAAAACTTTTATCGCGATATTTGGGAAGAAGAGCCGACAGAATGGACGGTAAAGCCTCGCGTTCGCCATTACCGTGAAAAGAAAAAGCCGGAAGCGATCGAAACACATGAAAAAGAGAAACAGGAGATGAAGGAGAAATTTTTGCTGGAGAAAAAACGTGAGAAAGAAGAGTTAGAGAACCTCATTCAAGACAATAAAATCGTATTACGAGAGTTGCCGGTGATCGAACCGCACATTCGAAAAACATTGTTAAGCTGGATAGCAAAATCAATGACAAAACAAGACGGAGTCGTAAAAACGGAAAACGGGTGGAAAGTGAAAATCTTGCAAAAGGATTCTTCCTCGATTCAATTGAAAGCCTCTGACGGTACACTTACGATGCCGAATTATGAACTTTATGTCCTCGAAAAGGGAGAGATGTAACATTGGAAAAGACGGAGCAAGTGTTTGATGAAAAAGCGAAAGAAGCCATGACAGCCCTGTTTGAAAACTTCTGGATTGTCCGGGAAGAGGAACCAGAGCTTTATCAAAAGATTAGAGAACGTGAAAAAGTATTGAAACGTTACTTGCAAGAAAAGTTTGGATATCGGCTAATCATTCACCGCTATTTTGCAAAGCTGGAGAAAATCCCGGCTGAGCCAGAATCGTGGATGGGTATTCAAGATTTTCAAGATATATTAGATTATGCCCTGTTTTGCTGCTTATTAGCATATTTAGAGAGCAAAGCCGTCGATGAGAAATTTCTTCTGTCCGATTTATGTGAAGAGATTCAAGTGATGTATCCCGGGGAACTGCCAATCGATTGGACGAATTATCAACATCGGAAGTCGCTCATTCGGGTGCTGAGGACGTCGGAGCAAATTGGTATCGTAAAACGCGTCGATGGGGATCTTGAAGGGTTTGCAAATAAAGAAGACCATGAAGCACTCTATGAAGTCCCCGTTGTATCCCGCTATTTTATGAGATCATATCCGAAAGACTTGTTTCAATATGAAACGATAGAGGAGATTTTAGAAGAAGAATGGAAAGCGTCCCCGCAAGACTATCGCCGCCATCGGATATATCGGCAACTATTTTTATCGCCAGCCATTTATCGAAGACAAAAAGACGATCCTGACTTTTATTATTTAAGAAACTTTCGCCATCGCTTGCGGGAAGATATTGAAAAACATACTGATTATCACTATGAACTTTTTAAAAATGCGGCACTTTTAACTTTACCGGAACGTCAAAGCCGCTATACGCTGTTTCCAGATCAAAAAGGTACTTCGGAGATTATTCTTCATTTTTCCAAAATTATTCGCCAGCATCTTGATGTTCACATGCCTGATGAATATGGACAAATCCGCTTAACACCAAATGATTTTTTAGGTCTGTTAAAAAAATGCCGTGACGAATTTTCCGAAGGATGGAGTAAAACATACCGCGACATGACAATCTCTCAGCTTTCTGATGAAGTATTGAGTGCATTAAAGGAGTGGAAAATGGCAGAACGTGAAGCGGAGACTGGGATGATTATTCTCTACCCCCTTTTAGGTCGATTAGTCGGAACATATCCTGATGATTTTCTAATGAAAGGAACGAATGAAGATGACGAGTAAATGGGAGTTATATCGAGCGGGAGTGTTAAATTTTTGGTATTATGATGAAGAATTTTTTCATTTCGCAGACGGAAAACTTCTATTGCGTGGAAGCAACGGCTCCGGCAAATCGGTGACGATGCAAAGTTTTCTTCCGGTTCTGCTTGATGGAAAAAAGAGTCCTGATCGCCTCGATCCGTTCGGTTCCCGAGATAGAAGAATGGAAGATTACTTGCTTGGGGAAAAAGAACTCGTCGACAGGGACGAACGAACAGGCTATTTATTTTTAGAATATAAGCGAAAAAACTCTGAACAATATATCACAACGGGTATCGGCTTACGGGCAAAACGGCAGAAAAATATGGATTTTTGGGGATTTGTCGTTTTTGACAATCGGCGCATCGGCAAAGACTTGCGTTTATATAAAGAAGAAAAGACAGACGGGAAGACGCAAAAAATTCCTTTAACGA
>JAAYHP010000558.1 GCA_012735355.1 Lysinibacillus sp.
ATACAATGAACATAAAAATTTAGACCGCTTAGCAGAAACGTTAAAAAATATTTTAAAAATTGGATTGAAAGAAAAAAATTATCATTTATCTGGAGTAATTTTTAAAGGATATGAACAAAAGGTATCAGCTAAAGTTAGCGATAAAAAAAGAGCCCAAACAACGGAAGAGGATCGTCCTGTTAAAAAGGGAGTGGATATTCGTATATGAGCGAGAAAAGAGAAAAGAGAAAAGAAGCAATTGCTCTTCTCTATAACTCTGAAGAAAATAGTCCGAAAGTTGTGGCAAAGGGAAAGGGGAAAATTGCAGAAAATATTTTACAACAGGCTGAACAATTCGATGTTCCTATTTATGAGGATTCTAATCTCGTAGAATTGTTAGGGCAATTGGAACTAAATGAAACAATTCCGGAAGATTTATATGAAGCGGTGGCAGAAGTATTTGCTTTTATTTACCGTTTAGATCAGGAACTTCATTTACAAAAGAGACAAAATTATAAATAAATGGTAAAGAGTGGAAAAAAATACTGCATGATGCAAAGGGATATGTCGAAATATAAATAAAAAAGGCGAAAATTGCGAACATGGACTTTGTCTAAATATTTGTTTAAAATAATGATTGTGAGTAATATTTCCAAATTGGCGAATTGGAGGATGGAATATGAATATCCACGAGTATCAAGGTAAAGAAATACTTAGAAATTATGGTGTAGCAGTTCCTAACGGTAAAGTTGCTTTCTCGCCTGAAGAAGCGGTAAAAGTAGCGAAGGAACTTAGCTCCAACATTATAGTAGTAAAGGCTCAAATTCATGCAGGAGGCCGGGGAAAAGCTGGCGGTGTAAAAGTAGCCAAAAATTTAGATGAAGTCCGTGCTTTTGCAAAAGAATTATTAGGAAAAATTTTAGTAACAAAACAAACCGGTCCTCAAGGTAAAGAAGTGAAACGTCTTTATATTGAAGAGGGCTGTGAAATTAAAAAAGAATATTATTTAAGTTTTATATTAGATAGATCTACTTCTCGCATTACGTTGATGGGTTCTGCAGAAGGCGGTATGGACATTGAAGAAGTAGCAGAAAAATCCCCAGAAAAAATATTTAAGGAAGTAATCGATCCATTAACTGGTCTATTGCCATTCCAAGCAAGAAGAATCGCATTCAACATGGAAATACCTCCAAAGTTAGTGAATCAGGCAGCGAAACTCATGATTGGATTATACAATGCCTTTGTTGAAAAAGATGCTTCCATTCTTGAAATAAATCCGCTTGTACTTACAGCTGACGATAAAATCATGGCGTTAGATGCGAAATTTAACTTTGATTCGAATGCTCTCTATCGTCATCCAGATATCGTAGAATTACGTGACTTTGATGAAGAAGATCCAAAAGAAATTCAAGCATCAAAATATGATTTAAACTATATTTCTCTTGATGGAAATATCGGTTGCCTAGTTAATGGTGCAGGGCTTGCAATGGCAACGATGGATACAATTGGTTATTACGGTGGCTCTCCAGCCAACTTCCTAGCCGTTGGTGGCGGTGCGACGACGGAAAAAGTAACAGAAGCTTTTAAAATTATTCTTTCTGATTCGAATGTTAAAGGTATTTTTGTTAATATCTTTGGCGGCATTATGAAATGTGATGTTATAGCAGAAGGAATAGTCGCAGCTGCGAAACAAATAGAGTTAGAAGTGCCTCTAGTTGTTCGTTTAGAAGGGACAAATTCTGTGCGCGGTAAAGAAATTTTAAATGAATCTGGATTGAATATTATCGGTACAAGATCAATGGCGGAAGGCGCACAAAAAATAGTAGAACTTGTAAAGTAAGAAAGGCTGGGGAGAAGAATGTCAATTTATGTAAATAAAGATACGAAAGTTATTGTTCAAGGGATAACTGGTGAAACAGCTTTATTCCATACAAAACAAATGTTAGAATATGGTACACAAATCGTAGCTGGTGTTACAC
>JAAYHP010000559.1 GCA_012735355.1 Lysinibacillus sp.
GCAAAAGACTTTGATGAAGCGATTGAGATTGCAAATAATACAGAGTATGGATTGACAGGTGCAGTAATTTCAAACAATCGCTTCCATTTACAACAAGCGGCGGAAGACTTCCATGTAGGGAACTTGTATTTTAACCGCGGGTGTACTGCAGCTATTGTTGGTTATCAGCCATTCGGTGGTTTTAATATGTCAGGAACAGATTCAAAAGCAGGTGGTCCTGACTACTTGGCACTTCATATGCAAGCGAAATCTATCTCTGAAACTCTATAATAATGAAAGTTTTTGCAGACGATTTTTCGTCTGCTTTTTTTAGTGTAATTATATAGAGAAATTAGAAAAAAAGATTGTGCATAAAATGTACCGTCATTAAAATAAAATTACCAATGAATCATAAGGTTACATTGGTACAGGATTTTTTTATAAAGTATGATAATATGGTGGTAAGAATTTCATTTATTTATTATAGAGTTAAAGAGGCGAGGGTATATGGCTGAAAATTTAAATCTTCTTACTTCTACACAAGAGGTTATTAAAGAGGCGTTAAATAAACTTGGATATGACGAAGCAATGTACGAATTATTAAAGGAACCTCTTCGATTACTAAAAGTGCGCATTCCTGTAAAAATGGATGATGGCACAACGAAAGTATTTACTGGCTTCCGTGCTCAGCATAGTGATGCAGTTGGTCCGACAAAAGGGGGCATACGATTCCATCCAGATGTGACGGAAGAGGAAGTGAAAGCGCTTTCGATGTGGATGACTTTAAAATGTGGCATTGTAGATTTACCATACGGTGGTGGTAAAGGTGGTATCGTTTGCGATCCAAGGCAAATGTCTATGGGGGAACTAGAACGCTTAAGCCGTGGATATGTTCGAGCGGTGAGTCAAATTGTTGGTCCTACAAAGGATATTCCTGCTCCCGATGTATTTACAAATGCCCAAATAATGGCGTGGATGATGGATGAGTATAGCC
Organism: Lysinibacillus sp.; assembly: GCA_012735355.1. Classification (GTDB taxonomy): domain Bacteria; phylum Bacillota; class Bacilli; order Bacillales_A; family Planococcaceae; genus Ureibacillus. Next base: position 974 of record JAAYHP010000559.1, read on the forward strand.
GTATGGATGAATTTAACTCTCCAGGTTTTATTACTGGTAAGCCGATTGTTCTGGGTGGTTCACAAGGTCGTGATCGGGCGACAGCCGAGGGAGTAACGATCGTCATTCAAGAGGCAGCAAAAAAACGCGGTATCGACATTAAAGGTGCACGGGTAGTCATCCAAGGTTTTGGTAACGCAGGTAGCTTTTTAGCAAAATTTATGAGCGATTTAGGTGCGAAAGTAATTGGGATTTCTGATGCGTACGGTGCACTTTATGATCCGGAAGGGTTAGATATTGATTATTTACTCGATCGACGGGATAGTTTTGGAACGGTTACAACTTTATTCGAAAGTACGATAACTAACAAAGAATTGCTAGAGTTAGATTGCGATATTTTAGTACCTGCTGCAATTGAAAATCAAATTACTGCAGAAAATGCCCATAATATAAAAGCGCAAATTGTTGTGGAAGCAGCTAACGGTCCGACAACAGCGGAAGCAACAAAAATTCTTACGGAACGTGGAATTTTATTAGTTCCTGATGTGCTCGCTTCAGCTGGTGGAGTAACGGTGTCCTATTTTGAATGGGTTCAAAATAATCAAGGATATTATTGGTCAAAAGAAGAAGTAAGAGAGAAACTGCATAAAAAAATGGTAGATGCCTTCGAAAATGTTTATAATACAGCGCAAAGTCGAAACATTAACATGCGTCTTGCTGCATATATGGTAGGTGTTCGTCGTACAGCAGAAGCATCTCGCTTTAGAGGCTGGGTTTAATGAGCTCTTAATAAATAGAAAAGTGAAATCGTTGAATCGATTCACTTTTTTCTTTTCATTGTTTACATATTTAGAAGGGGAGTGGTGATGTGAATAATTTTACATTTAAGAATCCTGTTCGATTATATTTTGGAAGAGGAGAGATTCATAAATTAAAACGGGAACTTCCTAGATATGGAAAAAATATATTGCTCGTATACGGTGGGGGAAGCATAAAAAAGAACGGTATTTACGATGAAGTAATATCGATTTTAAAGGAACTCGGATTAAATGTGTTCGAATTAAGTGGTGTTGAACCAAACCCAAGGGTGGAAACAGCAAGAAAGGGAATTGAAATCTGTAAAAAAGAATCGATTGATTTTGTTCTTGCTGTAGGGGGTGGTTCCGTTATCGACTGCTCCAAATTAATCGCGGCGGGAGCAAAAACGGAAGAGGATGCTTGGAATATTGTTACGTATAAAACAAATGTGAAAGATACTCTTCCGTTAGGAACTGTTTTAACGATAGCGGCAACCGGTTCAGAAATGAATGCCAATTCTGTGATTTCAAACGATGAAACGAAAGAAAAGTAAGGTTGGGCAAGCGGAAAAGTGTATCCGAAATTTTCAATTCTTGATCCCGCGTATACTGTAACGGTGCCGAAAGATCAAACGATATACGGCATAGTGGATATGATGTCTCATGTGTTTGAACAATATTTTCATGATGCAAGTAATACGTTAATAATGGATGAGTTATGTGAAGGAGTATTGAGAACTATTATTGAAACAGCTCCGAAATTAGTTGATGATCTTCTAAATGTTGAACTCCGAGAAACTATATTATTATCTGGAACGATTGCTTTGAATGGTTTTTTATCGATGGGTTCAGAAGGGGATTGGGCGACTCATGAAATTGAACATGCTTTATCTGCTGTGTATGATATTCCCCACGGTGGAGGACTGGCTATATTGTTTCCGAACTGGATGAAATACAATGTGTCGGTGCATCCTGAGCGTTTTGCACGCCTTGCAACGAAAGTGTTTGATGTTGAAGTTGAAAATAAGACGGTAGAAGAAGTAGCCTATGAGGGGATTAATCGTTTAAGGGAATTTTGGTCATCCCTCGGTGCACCGAGCCGCTTGGAAGATTACAATATTGATGATTCACAACTGGATGTACTTGTTGAAAAGGCAATGGCAAACGGTCCGATTGGTGTGTTTCGAGTATTAGAAGCGGACGATGTGCGGGAAATATTAAGGATGTCTTTATAGATTGTACAAGCTGGGGCGAGAGTGAATTTTTTGTCCCAGCTTGATTTTATAAAATTTATTATTCCTTTTGCTTTTTCTCCTTTAAATGGTGTTTCCATTCGGTAATACCATCATCTTTATCAAAGGAGAGGGTTACTTTTGTAACTCCTTTTTGGGATAAGATGAGTTCAACTAAATGATCTCGAACGCTATCTAAATATTCTAGAGACTGATTAGGATTCGTTTCTGCAATCAATTCTACATGCAAAAATTCACCCTCTTTTACAACTTCGAGACGTTCTATGTCTTTTACGTGGGGATCTTCCATCACTAAATTACCAATATGAATTAGCATTTCCTCGTCTGTTTCACCAATTGCGCCCCGTGCATTATCGAGAAATACTCGACCAACGACATAAAACATCATGATTCCAATAATCATGGAAACTAGCCCTTCTAAAGCGTTGAAACCAGTATAATAGGCGATAACAATCGCGAGAAAAGCAAGCACGTTTCCACCAGTCGCTACCGCATCTTCCATCCAAACGAGTTTCGTTGCAGGTTTTGCTCGATTGAGGTATGCAAGGGACTTAAGAATTGCTGAGAGTCCGCCGCTTTGCTTTCCTACTTCATGAAGAATTTCTTTCGCCGCTTTATGCAGGACGAAAGTTTCTAAAATAATCCCTAGCAATAATACTCCAAGGGCAATTAATACTCCTTCAGATTGTTCTGCAGGATGTAAAAAATGATGCCAACCTTCCTTAATAGTTTCGTAAGAAAGAATTGCTACAATGATAACGGCCCCTAAACAAACAAGGTTCACAACGCGACCAAATCCATTCGGAAA
>JAAYHP010000560.1 GCA_012735355.1 Lysinibacillus sp.
AAATGTTTCGAATATCCTGATTCGCCGGTCAGACGGCGAACAGGAATTTTAAAAAAATCTATATAGAATTATTTTATCAAATTTAAAAGAAATTATGAAATAAATATAGAATTACACGAATAAAAACACCTCTCTAAAGGAGGTTTAGTTCATGTTTAAATACGTAAAAAACGAAAAAGGTTCCGCATTGATTGAATTTCTTGGGATGTTACCTTTTGTTTTTTTAATTTTGCTAATATTTCTACAATTTTTAGTAGCAGGATATGCTTTTTTCGTATCTCAGTCAGCGGTTAATGAAGCAGCAAAGACCTACGCAATTACAGGAGATATTGAAGAAGCAAGATTATCTGCGCAAGAATTTATTGATAACACAGGTGGGAATATTGAATTCGATAGCATGCCAGACCCTATCCGTAACAATAAAAACTTTGAGCTTACTTTAAATATAAAATTTAAATTTATTTTTTTACCGGAAAAACTTTTTGGAGAAGTACCACCTATTATCATATCAAGGACAATTAGCGGTAGGGTGATGGAGTAAAGTGAAACTACTAAACAATGAAAATGGTAATATGACACTTTTCATAGTAGGTTTTTTTAGTGCATTTTTTTTCTTGTTTTTAATTATTTTAAGCTTTGCAAATGTCTTTGTTGAAAAAGAACTTGCATCGAATAATGCTGAACAAGCAAGTATAGTAGCATCGGGTATATTGTTAGACCATTTGGAGGATGCAATAGAAGACTATGATAACTGGTTGCGTCCTTTGCTATTACTGGATCCTATCCCGTCTTATGTAATTGGACTGCATTTGCTAGAAGATGATGTTCAGAGTGCAATCAATTCTCAACCAAGTTCATTAAGTTATTTGGAAAAAAGACATAAAGCAATTAATCAAGTACTTAAAAGTGAACTTCCGGGAAATTCCTTTTTGCGTGGATTTGTCGTTAGTAATTTGAATCAGGCGAAACCTAAAATAAAAGATCAAGTTAAAAAAAATATTGAAGATAATAACGGTGAACTATTTGAGACAAAGGTAGTATTTAATCACAATCATAGAATTGAAGTAGAAACAGCAACAAAATATAAATCTTTTTTGTTTGATGATTATTTTACCGAAAATGAAAGATATGTTAAACAAACTGGATATGGACCAAAATTTGAGTTCGCAGAATCATTATATGGTTGGAGTTTGAATTTTTCATACTAGTCTAAAATTCTGCCATCCTTAGTTAGATAGCATGAAGGGATGTGGAGTCTTGAATAGACTTCTCAGAATCGTAATATCTAGTGTTGTTCTAATTATGATGCTCACCTATGTGAGCTTCCCTTTTATAATAGCAGTACACGCATATACGCCAGTAGTACCGAGCTATAATGTGCCGAGTTATGAAATACCTGACTATGAAGTACCTGCTTATGAAGTACCTGCTTATGAAGTACCTGATTATAACGCACCTAATTATAATGTTCCAAATTACGAAGTTCCAAGTTATGGTGGTAATTCATCAACGGACATTAATCAAAATTCAGGAAACTCGATAAATCCAAATGATCAAAACTTAACAGATACGGCAAATTATTCAAATGAGCCGAATCAAAACAAAGGAAACTATGGAAATGAAATTTCGAATGACCCATTCATTAATTTTACAAAACCTTCTCTTTATGATGCACTAAAGTTTAGTTTTGATGATGTTTTAGGTGGTACAGTTCTTTTTGTGGAAGAAGCGATTCGTAATAATTCAGAGGTTACATTAAAAGATTATTATAAGCATAGAAATGATTTAATTTGGACTGGATTCACAATATTCACGGATGACCCAACGATTGAAGCTATTGATAATATTTATAGTGCAATTGATGACACAATTGATATATCTGAAGAGACTAAAAAAATACTAGACATTGGAAAAGCTGGGGATATTATTGACGCACTAGACAATGTTGAAGATATAAGTCATATTAGCAAAACATTTACACCTGCTAATGCAGTAGTATCTGCAGCCCTATTACCATTCACAATTTATGATGCGGCAAATAACTATAAAGAATTTAAAGATGCAAAAACATCAGAGGAAAAGACAAACGCAGGATTTGATCTAGCGGGAAATGCTGGAGATTTCCTTACGGGTCTAGCTCCTGCAGCAGCTTTTGTACCGTTACCTGGAGCGCGAGCGGTAGCGGTTGGAATGCTTGTTATTGGAGGAACACTTTCTCTTGTAAGTCTAGGTCATAAGCTATGGAGAAATCGTAAAAAAATCGCTGAAGATGTTGGTAAAAAGTTCAATCAGGCAAAAGATGCGGTTAAAGGGTTTTTCAATTCTATTTTTGGAAAATAAAATAATATAATACCTAACTAAAAAAGAAGCTAAATATTATAT
>JAAYHP010000561.1 GCA_012735355.1 Lysinibacillus sp.
GCACAAATATTCCTGCACCGACCATAGCACCGATTCCAATGGATGTTGAAGCAAATATACCAAGTGATCGTTTTAATTCCATTTTTACACCTACCTTAAAAGGGGAAGGCTACCTGTCAACTTGTTAATTTTTTTGCGATCACCGTATAATGCTATTCCTAAATATTCTAGATCTTCTTTTGTATAGGTAGATATTTTTTTAGTGTATTCCTCATAATTTTTAGTCGTTTGTGCAGCATTAGAAAAATCAACAACAAACAAATCATGAAATTCTTCAGAACTTATTTTCTGTTTTAATATTTTTAATTCTGCTCGTGTAGATTTTAAAATCGGTAAAGGTATTGTCGTAATTCCGATATGAACTTGCCCTGAACCATCCACTACATCAGGTCCTATAATTCCTTTCACTTTCTTTCCTATCGAAAGTGATAGAACCGCTGCCGTATTGGTGATTAAACCTAGTGGCAATTCTGAATCAATCACTAATACACATTTAGCATCATTATTTTGTTGGCTCATTTGTGTTCCTCCAATAGAATGAATTTTCTTATTTTTTAATAAAATTAACATGCTAAAATGGTGTATAGTAGTACCAATAATAATAAAGTTTAATGGTACCAATTTTGTAGAGGAGATTCATTAGATGGCCTGGTTAACGATTGATAGATCTCAAAAAATACCGTTAATAAGACAAATCTATAAACAGTTAAGAACAAAAATATTAAATGGTGAACTTCCAGCGGGTTATCGCCTCCCTTCCACACGGCAATTGGCAGAAGAACTGGAAGTTTCCCGTAACGTTGTTTTGGAAGCATATGAACAGTTATTAGCAGAAGGTTTTATAGAAGGACGTCAAGGGGCCGGAACATTTGTAGCGGCAGGGGCTTATTTAAAAAAGGCAGAAATAATCTTTCCTTTTTTATTGGAAAATAACTATCAATTAAAAGATGATGATATCATTGATTTCCGTTCTGGTCTCCCAGCATTAGACTTATTTCCAAGAAAACAATGGGGGAATTTAGCGAAAAGAATAAGTATTGAAACGGACCATTTAATTTTTGGCTATGGTTCACCAGAAGGTCGTGTAGAATTAAGAACTGTACTTGCTGACTATTTATTGCGTACAAGAGGCGTAGAATGTCAACCGGATCAATTGATTATTACTAGCGGTGCAACCCAAGCATTTACATTAGTTTCAAAATTACTTCTTTCTCAAAATAAAAAAGTAATCCTTGAAGATCCGATTACGCATGAAATTCAAACTATTTTCCAATCCTATGGAGGTTCTCTTTGTCCAATTAAAGTTGATGAACATGGAATCGATACGAACCAATTACCCCAAGACGTAAATCCAGCATTCGGCTTTGTTACGCCATCACACCAATTTCCAATGGGGAGTACTTTACCGATTCAAAGGAGAATCCGATTGATTGAATATGCAAGGAAAATGGATTGTTATATTGTAGAAGACGACTATGATAGCGAATTTCGATACGAAAGTCCACCTATTAGTTCACTGCAGGGACTAGATCCTGAACGCACCATATATATAGGTACTTTTAGTAAAATACTATCGCCTGCGTTGAGATTAGGTTACTTAATTCTTCCTCCAACGTTAATTAAACGTTGTCGTGAGCTAAAATATTTTAGTGATTTACATGCACCTTCTTTAGATCAGCTTACCCTAGCTTTGTTCATTAAGGAAGGTTATTTAGAAAAACATGTATTCCGTATGAAAAAGGTTTATCGAAAAAGAAGAGATTTTTTAAAGGAATGTCTCCATAACGAATTTGGAAATAGCATCAAAATACACGGCGATTCTACAGGATTGCATCTAGTTGCAGAATTTGAAGGGGTTCATTTTACAGATAATCTCTTATCTCATATTCATGATAACGGCATAAAAGTATATCCTGTTGAACTTCATACTATGAACAAAGGCTTATATCCAAATTATCTTATTTTGGGCTTTGGGCATTTAGAGGAAGATAAAATAAAAGATGGTATCACCTTATTAAAAAGAGCTTTAGAAAAAACACATAAAAAGTGGAATTAATTTAAATTCAATAGAACATAAATTTAAAACAAAATAAGAAATCCCTTCCTTTTTAAGAAAGGTTGGGATTTCTCGCTATTATAAAAATCAATGAACCAAGATAGTAAAAAATTGTTCATTAATCATCTATAGAGACTACGCAGAAATTCGCTGGACTATCATCATCTGCATCTTTTGAAGTACCCGTAATAATTCTTTTGCTCGGATCGACGCCTGGAATTATCGTAATTTTTCCTGTAGCTTCACCAATTGAAGCTCCAGGTACCCGGAATTTTGATACATCGATTGGTTCAATTGATCTTTCTTTTTGTTTCCCCAATTGTGGAACCCATTCATAAGGTACCCGATAGGCTCGATACACCATATTCGTTTTACGAGTTCCCGTAATGTTATTAAAATATGGATTAATGTATTCCCAAACAATTTCATGTTCAGGCGTTACTTCAAATATTCGACCGTCTGAACCTTGGGTAATAAGGGTATTGCCATTTGGCAGACGCTGAGCTGAACTGATATAAGGACTATAAAATTTCGAACCATCAGTAAATAGATTATGTCCCGCTTCTTCTGGTGTATATTGCCACTTAATTTCTAGAGTAATCGGATCAATTTGTAAAACACGAGAATAGTCACGAATTGCATTTAATCTACCATAGGGTGATGAAGGGTTTGGTAATCCATAACCTGCTGCACCACCATTATCGTAAACGAGGAGATCTCCTTCTCCAGGAAGACCCTTTGGGATCATATGGAAGTGGTGTTGTCCAATAATCCACCCTAATTTCTTTAGTTTTTCGTTTGTATCGTAGTTTGGACCAATTTGCCAAACAATTTCACCTGTTTTTTTACTAATAATACCTAAAATATTTGTATTTCGAGCATCGAAAATAATATTGTCTGGATGGAATCTTTCATCTCCAGCATCATACCATTTATTCGGTCCTAATGTGGATATACTATTAATGTGCATCCAATCCCCTAATCCTGTTGGAACAATTGAAGGATTACGAAATAGCACATTTTTTGCATTTTCATCAAAGCCAAATTCATCAAAGTGGTCACTTGCTCTCCAAGACCATAAAATATTACCTTCCCAGTCAACTTCAATGATTTTATCATCTAGTAACTTTTTATCAGAAATTTTCGGATTATGAACATCTTCGTGAACTAGAATTAATGTTTTTCCACGATCAGTTAGTGGATTTTCATACGGACCATAGTACCCAACAGATGATCCTTCACGCTGATAATCGTGATGCTGGCGCGCCATGTAGCGACCTTCTTCTCCAGGATCTTGAATAAATTCTGTTCTATCAAATTTCCAAACTATATTTCCATCAAAATCAACTTGCACTAAATCTATTTGATCTTGATACCCGTATTTACCGTTACGTGCCCCAGTCGACCCTATCACATAGCCACCAGGTAAAATTTTATTAGGGAAACCGGCTAATCCAGCCCAAAGTTGTACTTCATCCCCATTCATATTTATAAGTAATGCTCCTTTTCCTGAAGGAAAAATTGTAAAACCGTTGTATGCTTTTTCTTTATTGTATACTGTCACACCTGTTGGAAAAATTGTTGGATGTCCCATGTTATCAACCTCTTTTCAATTTATTTTAAGATACTACTTTATAACGACTTAATAGTTTTTTTCCTAAGTAAGTAAACAATCGATCCATTAAAAAGCCCATTAAACCTAGTACAACTAAACCAACAAATATCCATTCTGTTTTAAAATATAAGCGTGCATTCCAAATCATAAATCCTATACCTTCTTTCGCTGCTACCATTTCTGCCCCGATAATTGCCATAAAAGAAGAGCCCATAGCTAGTTTGGCACCTGTAAAAATATAAGGAATAGTAGCTGGGATAATAACGTAAATTAATGTTTGAAATTTAGTTGCACCGATAATTTGCGCAGAACGAAGTTTATCCTTTGATATAGACAAAACACCTGTAAATGTATTAATCGTAATGACAAAGAATGTTGCATAAACAATTAAAAATACCTTTGACTGCTCACCAATTCCGAACCAAAGCATGAATAAAGTAATGAATGCTAAAGGTGGAATAAAACGAACAAAATTAACGATTGGTGCTAACAAAGAACGAACGAAAGGATTAGTTCCTAGCAGTAACCCCGTTGGCACTGCTATTAATAAACCAAGTGTCCAACCAGCAAATACACGGGCGAAACTGTAACCCATATAGATAAATAGAGAGCCATCACTAGCAATTTCAATAGCGCCTTTTAAAGTGGCTAATGGACTTGGCAGAAATAGTGGATCAGAAAAATATGAAACTACTGACCACACAGAGAAAATAAGAAACCAGCCTAAAATTCCAGTATTTAATATTAAACTCAACTTTGACTTTCCTTTTTTCTTTTGCCGCAAAATTTTATTTTCTATTTTTACCTCTTTAACTACCGTCATTTAAAAACCTCCTTTACCTTTCCTCAATTTGTAAATTAATATCCTCAAAATGAGCCTGAACTTGCCGATAGTATTTATTAAATTCAATACTTGTAATATCTCTTGGATAAGGAAGATTAATCTCATAACTTGAAGTAATTTTAGATGAGGGCCCAATCGACATAATGCCAATCCTTTGACCAAGTAGTATTGCTTCTTGTATATCATGGGTAACAAAAATTACAGTTTTATTTGTTTCTCTCCAAATACGAATTAACTCTTTTTGCATCGATCGTCTTGTCATAGCATCCAGTGCACCGAACGGTTCATCCATTAGTAAAATCTCAGGTTCATTGGCTAATACACGGGCTAATTGAACCCGCTGTTTCATACCGCCCGATAAATTATCAGGAAATTTTTTGCCATGACCCGTCAATCCTGTTAGCTTTATATAATACTCTGCGATTTCTCGACGTTCTTCCAAAGGCATTTTTTTCATCTTCAATCCAAAGGAAATATTCTCCTCAACAGTTAGCCACGGAAATAAAGCAGAATCAGCTGACTGGAACACGAATCCACAACTATTTCGATTTGTTTTATTTGAAGTAATAATTTGCAAATCGCCGTCTGATAAATCTAAAAAACCGGCGAAAATATTCAACAATGTAGATTTCCCGCAACCACTAGGACCTAATAAAATATAAAATTCACCTTTTTTAATTGTTAAATTAATATTTTCTAGTACATAGACTGGATTCTCAGCATCCTCTTGAAAGGTTTTCGAACCATTCTTCAATACAATTGCATCCTCAACAGCGGTCATGCGATTTCCCTCCTATTCATTTACTTTTGATATGTCACTTGATCTGGGATAACTTGCCTTGCAGGCTCTAAAAATAATTTAGAATCTAAATCATAATCTTCTTTTATTTTTCCAGTATCTACTAAATATTGTTTTAATGTTTTTAAATGTTCATAGTCTTCTTGTGTAAAACCGAGAGTATAATTTATACGTTCTAAATCACGAAGGGCATCATTTTTTGCAATTTTTAACTCGTCATAAGCAATATTGGCAGTTTCATTTGGGTTTTTCTTCACAAATTCAATTCCTTCTTTTATTCCCAATATCAATTGAGCAATTAATTCAGTATTTTCTTCAGCAAATTGGCGATCTATTACTAGATAGGAAGATACATTCAGTCCTTTTACCGAATTTAATTTATCAATCGTATGAACACCTTCAATTGATTTAAATTTTTCTAAAAGTGCACCTGATGCAATCACTGCATCAATATCTCCATTTTTCACTCCGACAATCGCCTCGTCTGGCGTGCTATAAGGTACATAATTTATATCATCTTCACTTATACCGATGTGCTCTAAATAACGTGCCCAATGGTATTCACCTACTGTCCCTTGTGCAACACCAATATTTTTTCCTTTTAAATCTTGTGGAGAATGAATCCCTTTTACTGCTAAGATTTCTGAAAAGTCAAGTGAACTTTTTCCCGCACTGCTTCCCGTTAGACTTGAAACAACAACAAAGTCTCCTTTATTTAGAGAATTTAACAAGGCATAATCCGCTGCTAAGCCCGTATCCGTTTGTTTTGTTAATAGAGCATTAATTGTATCAATACCGTAAGCAAAATTTGAAATCTCTGCTTGAATACCTTTATTTAAAAAATACCCGTTTGCTGCTGCTGCACGAACTTGAAATGATCCTCCAGCCGCAGTATCTAATGCTATACGTACTTTGTTTAAACCTTCATCTCCTTTTGTTTTGGATGTTTCCTGTCCACAGCCGAATAACAATATGGATAAAATTACGAATAAATATATTTTATTTATCATTTTAAAACTCATTTAAATACCTCCTTTTATGACTAAGACTAGGTTAATAAATTAATATATGTTCATATACACATATACTAATTTTTAAATTATAAAATTTTTGTTATCCCCTCCTCCTTCTAATGGCAAAACAAAAAGGCATTTTAACCATACAACATAAATAATCGTTGCAAAGTTAAAATGCCTTTAGTAGCCTAATCAGCATTATTTTATTAACAATAGCGTTTCTAAATATTTAATTGTTAGATGTTTTATTATTTGCAATAATAAACAAATAATCCCTATAAGTCAAGTGGGTTTTATTATTTTTTTCAAGTTCAGTTAAGGAGTGGTATGAACTCCATACTCAAATTATTTTTGAGATTCTAAATTGTCATGGTACTGTTGCCTTCACTTAATTTTTTATTCAATTAATGAGCTAACATTTCTTTTAAAATCTCTTCTCCACTTAAACTAGATGGGAAATAAGTTGGGAAATTACTTCCGTTATTTATAATTTCTTCATGACTTTCATAACCAAAATAAGCGTGGTAATGGTGGGCTTTTGTTGGAGAAGTATTGTGATCATTGAATTGAATGTACTTTGGTACCCCTTCAACTTCCTCCACTAAATCGAATAAGTAACGAACACTTTTCTTCCCAGAGGCAGACGTCACTTCTTCATACCCGTGATACTCATATTTTCCTGTTTTTTCTTCACCGTTTTTATAAAATGTGATTGCACCATCTTTAATCACAATGCGTTCAAAGTCTGTTGCATAGCCTTCTTCATAATATTGTTTATACTCTTCAAAAGTTTTGTCTTGATTTATTTCTACTTTTTTCTGTATAAACTCATCTAACGTTCCATCCAATATGTATGGATAGATCGATTGCCAATCACCTTCCCAATCCGATAATTCCCTATCTTTCACTTCAACGTCATGATCGTGATTGTGTTCGTCATGGCTATGATTGTGATCATGACTTTCTACAGATTCATTATGAGAAGAAGTAGCTTCAGAATTTGCAGAAGCATTTTCAGCTGTTGGTTCCGCTTTTTCCTGACATCCTACAAGGACACTCCCTAATAAAAATAATGCAAATACGGATTGAATCAGTCCTTTTTTCATCAATAAGTCCCCTTTTCCTTTTTAATAGTAATTTAAATAGTAATCATTACTATTTACACTTTAATGAATATACTATGTTTTTTATTTCCAGTCAACTTAAATCGTAATTGTTACTATTTGTATTTTAAAATTTCTTATAAATTGAAAGTTAATATAATAACTGGATGAATTTTTAATCAAATATCTTTCAAAAAACTACAATTCACTACAACACTTATGTATAATAATGTAAATCTATGAAAAAATATTCATTTTCAAAAGTGAGTGATCGTAAATGAAATTGTTTTGTGAGTCAAACAACTTAAAGGATTATTTACTCGAACTACCTGAAGTTAATTTTCTAACCCTATTATTACAGCAAAAGTGAATGAACTTTTTAATTCTTCTCAAACTGAAATGGAAAAAGCAAAAGTAGCTTTTGAATTTGTTCGTGATGAAATTTCTCACTCTTGGGATATTCAATCTAATCGAGTTACGTGTAATGCTTCAGAAGTATTAGAATTTAAAGAGGGGATTTGTTATGCAAAATCACATCTATTAGCTGCCTTGTTACGTGCACAAGGAATACCAACAGGCTTCTGCTATCAACGATTAATGTTGTTTGATACACCAGAAAAAGGGTATTGTATTCACGCCTTAGATGCCGTTTACTTTGAATCACTTAATAAATGGATCCGTCTAGATGCTCGTGGGAATAAAGAAGGGATTGATGCACAATTTTCAGTGGACGAAGAGAAGCTAGCATTCCCCATTAATGAAAATTTGGGTGAAAAAGATTATCCAATTATTTATGTTAAACCACATCCGAAAACGCTAGCTGTTTTAGCGAAAAATACTGATGCATTAGCAATGTATAAACATCATTTACCTAGTAGATTATAGTTTTCATATAAAGGCGCGATTGTGGAGAATTTTAACTAAAAAGAATCGCGTTCTTTTCTCAACTGCTACTAAGAAGGAGATTAGAAGCACTCGATACTAAACAATTTTTCTAGCTTTTAGATTGTCTCTACTCGCGCCATTATACATATTTATGTTCTTACGTTGAATAATCTTACATTGGAATAATCAACATTACTATTACAACTACAATTCATTTAATGCGATTACTTCTCCAGTTGATGCATTCACTCCATATTGACAATCTAATTTTCCGCATAAATGATACTGACCTTGTTTAAAGTTGTAAACATAGTAAGGTGTTAATTCAAATCGTTCTTTCAGTATTTCATATGCTTCTTCTTTTGTTATCGTTACTACGTCAGGTGCTTGAAAATCATCAAAGGTTTCCAACATCGGTTTACTATCCATGTAATTGACAGCTTGAAAACTTTCTGAATCGATGAAGACTCGGATTTTCCGTTGAAAGACCAATTCATCTTGTTTCTTTGCTCTTAATATAGCATGAATGTACCCTTTTTCACGATGAAGGATTATTAACACCCATTTTCCTGTTTCATTTGGATATTCTTGCCGTAAAAGCTTTTCAACTGCCATTGTACATTTCTCTTGTTCTTCCTCCGTAATTGGAAATGAATCTGGTGAAGGCTTCGCCGAAAAGGCTTGTTCTGCTGTTATATCTTCAACCCAATTCATTCGTTTTCGTTCAAAGGGAATATTTAATGGTTCATCCCAACAAATAGTCTGATTGATTTCCAACAGGTTACTTTTTTCTGCAAATAACACCTCATAAGGGATTATCGACTTCCCATCATTCGTTGAAAAAATCTCTTCTATTGCATAGATTGGATATATTTTTTTCTGTTCAAAGGAAGGGTATTCAATTAACTTCAACTGTTCTCTATATAAATGTTGTAACCCTTCAAGGGATAGGCTATACTTTTCTTCTTTAATTTGCTCTTTATAAGGAAATTCACCATATATTGAATATTGTGTGAGTTTCCTATCCTCATTAATATGGATTTCAATAAAACTAGGAGGATAAAGGGGAACACCTTTTACGCATCCTTGAAAAAGGAATTCTTCTTTTTCTTCTTTCTTCAATTGAAATTGCTCTCCGTAAGTTAATCCGGTTTCATTCTCAAGCCATTTTATTATATTTTCCCGATTGTTAAACATGACTCCATTTTCTGCATAAGACTTTCCCTTTACAAAAATGACCTTTTCAAATTTACGGTTTTTTAAGTTTATTTCAATGCTTGCAGCACCTTCTGGATTTAAATCACCCTCATCTCTTTCTATATCATTCGGCAACCACTCCATAGACAATGTATAAATTGTCTCGTTGAAAATATTTACTCTCCGATAAAACTGGTATTCTTTTAAGTAATAATTGCCTAATCCAAATTTTATTTTTGTAAAATCGACTAATTCTTGTATTCTAGCATCCATTGGTCGTAGCCTCTCTTCTAAAAAATTTATTCAGAAATTAATAATTTTCTTAATTGATTTGTAGTTTGCCCTGTTGTGACGTAAGTTTCCCCTTCTCCAACCATGTACATTAAAGTGCTTTGTTCATTTTCCTCCCCTAGCCATAAGTGAATAGCATGGGTAGGGAATCCGCCTTCATATTCCACCAATACATCATAATCAGGCTTTGTTTGACCGACATTTGTTGGCTTCTTAATGGCAGTAGTAATTGCGTTTTTAAAGACTTGAATCGAATCTTCATCATCAAAAGACAACATAATATCTAAATTCACGTCACCAACTCCAGATGATTTAGATATGTTTACGACTGCAATTTTTTCATCTAAAAGAACCATCCTATTGTCTTCAATCTCTTCACAACCGACTATGAAAGCTAAACCAACAAGTAAAGCCAAAGTATAAAAAATTCTCATAATCTTCTCCCCTTATTGACTAAAACTTATTGCCTTATCAAATTTTCTCCATTCAACTAAAACTTCTTCAGTTGCTTCTGCCTCTCCTTTGATTCGTTGCTCCCTAAAAAATTTTTTAAATGCTAATTGCAATGATTTACAGTAATTATGTAATGAAAACTCGTAAACTTCACGAATATGCCAATGCTTCGTCTCAATGCGCAATTTACTTCCATTTCTTTTGAATTGATAATGGGTCATCGCTTCATTACCATCTACTTCAAATGAATGAATTTCTCCTTTGAGCATCGCTGTCAAATCCGAAAAGAATGTCGGCAACACCATTTCACTGATTCCTGCTCGTAATGAAAATACTTGCTCATCCCCTTCAATATTAAACAGTACAAAACCATATTCATCTATTATTGCATTTGATTTATAAATAAAATACATTTTATACTCATTCCTTTAATGTCCATTGCAATTGTAGAAGTTCACTTACTGAGATGGCTCATATAAAAAAACTAAGGGCTCAATCCAGTTATTCTTAATTTATTTTTTTAATACTTCGATGAAGTTATTTATTTTATCTAAAGAAATTATATTTTGATTGCACTTCAGGCTATCTTTACAAATATAATTTCCCCTATTTGTATACAATACCTTAATGAAGCTTTCGAATAAATTTTAGTCGAGAGAAAATATGTAATATAATGAATTCGATGAAATATAAAACAACAAAAATGAATAATAGATAAAAGGCATCATCTTTAAATTCCCTTATTGTTTGTAAAAGGGTTAACCTTTTACCGTCTTCAACAACTGTAATAAATAAGGGAAGTGTAAAGTGATCGATTGTTAAATCAGCTAAAATAAATAGAATTGTATATATTACACTCGCAATAAGCTTGAACAAGAATTTCAATTTTGTTTTATACGTTTCTAAAAATAAGACGAACAGTGTAAATGAAATAACCATCAGCATGAATTCAACTAAACTAATATACATTGTGTAGTCTAGAATTAAACAAGCAATTACTATTATTAGATTTATAACAATAAGTAAAAACGATCGTTTATTTCCCATAACTCCACATCCTTAGGTTTTTTCCTTCTATATCATTATACCCTTAGGATAGAAAATATTTACAAATTATTTCCTATTATTTTATTATGATGAAAGC
>JAAYHP010000562.1 GCA_012735355.1 Lysinibacillus sp.
GATTACACCCATGCCAGGCGCACTAAAAACAGCCTTCTTCTCTTGTCCGAGAAGAAGGCTGTAAACGTTGATATATTAACGTTTTGAGAATTGTGGTGCGCGACGAGCGCCTTTAAGACCGTATTTTTTACGATCTTTCATGCGTGGGTCACGAGTTAGTAAACCAGCTTGTTTTAAAGCTGGACGGAAATCTGGGTCAACTTGAAGTAACGCACGAGCGATACCGTGGCGAATAGCGCCAGCTTGACCAGTATAACCTCCACCTGAAACGTTTACTAAAACATCATAGCTACCTAATGTTTGAGTTACTACTAATGGTTGTTTAATTACTTCACGTAATGTTTCAAATGGTACATAATCTTGTACATCACGTTTATTAATAATGATTTTGCCTTCGCCAGGTACTAAACGTACACGAGCAACTGAGCTTTTACGACGACCTGTGCCAGTATATTGAACTTGTGCCAAGTGAATATCCTCCTCTAATTAATTATCCGCGAAGCTCGAAGCTTTCTGGTTTTTGTGCAGCATGTGGATGTTCTGCTCCAGCATACACATGAAGTTTTTTGAACATTTTACGTCCTAAAGAGTTTTTAGGAAGCATTCCTTTTACTGCTAATTCGATCATTCTTGTTGGGTGTTTTTCAAGCATTTCGCCTGCTGTGCGTTGTTTTAAACCGCCAGAGAATTGAGAATGACGGTAGTAAATTTTGTCTTCTAATTTGTTACCTGTTAAATGAATTTTCTCAGCGTTGATTACGATAACATGATCGCCAGTGTCAACGTTTGGTGTATAAATTGGTTTATGTTTACCGCGTAAAATAGCAGCTACTTCAGAAGCTAAACGACCAAGCGTTTTACCTTCAGCGTCAACAACTAACCATTTACGCTCTACTTCATGACCTTTCGCCATAAATGTTGTACGCATGTATATATCCTCCTAATCGATTTCGTAAACCGTTAATTTTTCATTATTAAACACAAATAAGTTTCGGGGCTTATCAGTGGTTGGTAATGAAAATACCATACGTTATAATATAATATTCTACGACATAAGTCAAGAAAAAATATTATACACCTGGTAAAGTTGTATTTCCACTAATAATATACTTTCTCTAAATACAAACCGTGTGGTGGCGCGGTTTTCCCCGCTTTTTCTCGACTTTTCGATGCGATGATTTGTTCCATCGATTCTGGGTTTCTTTTTCCAATTCCGATCTCCCAAAGGGTGCCCGCGATGATGCGAACCATATTGTACAAAAAGCCATTTCCCTCGATGACCATATGCAGTTCTTCACTATGGGTTTCAAAATCAAGGGAATGAACTGTACGGACTTTATCTACCACACTTGTGTTGGATGCGCAAAAGCAAGAAAAATCATGGGTACCGATAATGTATTTTGCCCCTTCCTTCATTTTCTTTACATCCGGCTTTATTCCTTTCGTTTCAACGGTATAATTTCTTCGGAAAGGACTTTGCACCTCTTCACAATACCAAATATAACGATATCGCTTTCCTTTCGCGCTATAACGGGCATGAAAGTCCCTGTCTACCTCTTCTATATCCAACACTCGAATATCGCCTGGTAGCTGCGTATTTAAAGCCTTTTTATAGCCTTCATTCGGGATCGAAAGGGTTGTGTCAAAATGAATGACTTGTCCAATAGCATGGACGCGAGCATCGGTACGACCGCTAGCAATAGCTTTAATTTCTTCACCTTTATGCATTTTCGATAAAACTTTTTCAATTTCCAACTGCACCGTTCTTTTTCCTGGTTGCACTTGGTAACCAGAAAAGTTTGTTCCATCATAGGAAATCGTTGCTTTCATTCGTCGCAAACTCATCATCTTTACTAACCTCGCAACATGATTAAAAGGGCAGTGATTCCTATTAATATTAAAATGCAAAGGGTATCTTTAAAATCCCATTTTAATTGGCGGTATCTTGTACGCCCTTCGCCACCTCTATATCCGCGTACTTCCATCGCTGTTGCTAAATCTTCAGCGCGTTTAAAGGCGCTTACGAATAATGGCACAAGTAATGGGACCACTGCCTTCACCCGATCTTTAATAGGCCCTGCGCTCAAATCAGAACCTCGTGCCATTTGAGCTTTCATGATTTTATCTGTCTCGTCCATTAACGTTGGAATAAAGCGCAATGCAATAGACATCATTAATGCCAGTTCATGCACTGGTAGTTTTACCTTCTTTAACGGATTTAACAACACTTCCAGCCCATCGGTAATCGAAATCGGGGAAGTGGTTAACGTTAATATCGTTGTCATAAATACAAGTACTGTAAATCGAATGGAAATGTAAATCCCTTGTCTTAAACCACCCTCATAAATTTTAAGAAATCCAAGGTCTAAAATAACGGCTCCTTCTCGAGTAAAAAGAATGTGAATAAGAAAGGTAAAAATTAATAATATAATAACGGGTTTCAAACCGTTAATTAAAAAGTAAAGGCGAATTCGGGATGCTAAAATAACAAACAATGTAAATGCTAGTAGTAAGCAATAAGTCATCGTATTATTCGCTAAAAAAACGATAATGACAAATATAAAAGTAAAGATTAATTTGGAGCGGGGATCTAACTGATGGACAAAGGATTTTCCAGGAATAAAACGGCCAAAAATCATTTTTTCCATCATGATAGGTCACGCTCCTTTAACACGCGAGCTATCTCTTCTGCCAGTTCTTCTTCCGTTAAACATATTTTTGAAAGAGGCTGACCAATCAACTGCTCTATCCGTTTTTGGAATTTAACAATGCGGGGTACTTCCAATCGGTATTTATTTAACATTTCATAATCTGAAAAGATTTCACGAGGTGTTCCTGTTAAAACACAACGTCCCTCATGCATGATGGAAATTTCATCAGCATATTTCGCTGCATCTTCCATACTATGGGTAACAAGTATCGTTGTTAATCCTCATTCTTTATGCAATCGATAAAACAAATCCATGATTTCCTTTTGTCCCCTAGGGTCAAGTCCAGCAGTTGGTTCATCCAATACAATGACTTCTGGATTCATTGCAAGCACACCGGCAATGGCTACTCTTCGCATTTGTCCACCAGATAAATCAAAGGGAGACTTTTCTAGCACATCTTCAGGTAAGCCTACTTGCTTAATCCCTTCTCTCGCTCTTCTCTCGGCCTCTTCTTCAGAAACGCCGAAATTCATTGGTCCAAACATAATATCTTTCAAAACTGTTTCTTCAAATAACTGATGTTCTGGAAATTGAAAAACAAAGCCTACCTTTAGACGAATCGGTTTTAATTCCTTCGCTTTCTTACCAGCTTCAATCTTTCTTTCTCCAATATGTACGACGCCTTTTGACGGTTTTAATAGCCCATTGAAATGTTGCAATATCGTAGACTTACCGGAACCAGTGTGACCGATAATTGCATGATACGTTTTTGACGGGATTGTTAAGTCAACATCGAATAAAGCATATTTTTCAAAAGGTGTACCTACTGAGTAGGCAAAGCTTACTTGTTGAAGTTTGATGTCCATAAGTCATTCACCAACTCTTCTTCTGTTAAATTTTTTCCCGCCAAATATACACCCTTTGATTGGAGTAATAGCGGCATGCGCATGGCAAAAGGCATTTCTAAGCCAAACTCAATCAGTTTATCTCCTAAAGCGAATATTTCCTCTGGCGTACCTTCTGCATATTTTTTACCATCATTCATAAATATCACCCTATCGGCAAGCAAAGCTTCTTCTACATCGTGGGTAATGGATAAAACCGTTAAGCCGATTTCCTTACGCAATTCTAATACCGTATGCAATACTTCCTCACGACCTTGAGGGTCTAGCATGGAAGTTGCTTCGTCTAAAATTAACAGTTTTGGACGCATTGCAAGGGCTCCAGCGATGGCAACCCGCTGTTTTTGGCCTCCGGATAAGTGGTGGGGCTCATGGTTTAAAAACTGTTCCATTTTAACCTTCTTAAGAGAAGAATGAAC
>JAAYHP010000563.1 GCA_012735355.1 Lysinibacillus sp.
ATGATGAAAACGTAATTATTAGTAGAAATCTTGGTAGAAAGTAGGTGAAGCAAATGAAAACATGGTTACAAAAATCTTTAGTATTCCTCGTTGCTTTACTCACCTTTGGGCTAATAACCCCGGACCACGAGATTTGGGATGCGTTGGAAAATGGACAAGACTCCAATCGTCCGTCGAGTTCGGATTATAAAAAGATTGATGTAGCGCATGAACAGATTGAGGAATTTCAATCAGAGGAAAGGTATGAAGAGTTTGATCCGATTGATACGAAAAAACAAGCTGCTAGAGAACAGTCATACATAAAATTCGGTTCAAAAATTGGTCCAGTGATTGGAGAAGAATTTGATAAACGGATTTTTCCGACGATGGAACAAGTCATTGCTTCCACTTTAGCGAATGTCGATGATGATTCAAAACGGTATATCACAATTTCAGAAAAGCCAAGCGGCAATTATTCAGAAAAGATTTTCCATATTGCAGATGGTGTGAGTGGAAAAGATTTAATTCGCTTCCATGTTCGGACGGAAAAACGGCCACTGGAAGGCTTCTATTACAATTTCCACTATCATACGTACGAAGACCAATTTGCTTCCCATCATACAATTGGCGAAATATATTACTCGAAAAATACGCCACCGAAGTGGTTGAGCTAAAAAGAGTAACACCCATCATGTGAGTGGGTGTTTTTTAATATTTTAAAAACCATATTTCAATAACGACTAGTTCACAACATAGGCAATAGATAGATACAACGATGTTCTAAGTGAGGCGAGTACAAAGAGGACACAAATCCTTTCGTACTCGCTATTTTAATAGTATTAATTCAATTGCGCAATTTTCTTCTATCATTTATACTTATTTCTAAATAACTATACAATTGTAAATAAAAGGGAATGACAAGTTTTTTATGCTTATTACAAATTTCACAAATTTATAGTTAATAAAACGATACTTTGTTCCGATATAACAACTAGCGAGGAGGTCTTTAGTTTGAGATTAAAGGATATAGTAACTAGTATTAATGATGCTGTTGATGCACTGAATTATGCGGCAGCTAGAAAATTCATTGAAGATAATTTTGAAATGGTATATCAACACAGACATTTATTGAACAATAATGCGAGAGAAATTTTTAAATTCGTTCAAAAGAATATGAAATCAGAAGAAGAGCCATTAACAAAAGAAGAAATTAAAACAATTATGGTCATTAATACTTATGCAACAAAGTTTGATATAAGAGGATTGAAGCTAAACGTTAAAGGGAAAGAACAACTATTTTTAAAAAAACAAGTTGTCAATTACTTAAATGCGGATGCTAAAATTCTTTTAGAAGGATTAGGGGTTATTAGGCAAGAAGAACAATTAGTAAAAGCTGATTCATAAAGAGAATCAGCTTTTTTGCTATTAATCCGTAAAACATAGGGAAGTTAAGTAAGCGATATACAAAATTAATCCGATACCAATAATAGTTTCTGCCATTCCCATCCCTCCAATATAGGTGTTAGTACTTCATTTTATACAAAATATTCAGAAAAATGAAGTGGTTTGATTGAAAATAGATTAAAACTCTTTAGATTATGTTATGATAAAGGGTAGCTTTATTCGATATAATCGAAAACGGTTTTATAACTTTTCTACATATGCAAAGACAGGAGTGTAAAAAAATGCGTCATCCAGAATGCGCTTATTTAGATTTATTGCGACATATTTTAGATAACGGTGTAAAAAAAGGAGACCGAACTGGTACGGGAACGATTAGCATTTTCGGTTATCAAATGCGTTTTGATTTAAGTAAAGGCTTTCCACTTTTAACGACAAAGCGTGTCCCTTTTAAACTAATCGCGAGCGAGTTGTTATGGTTTATTAAAGGCGATACGAATATTCGTTATTTGCTCGAGCATAATAACCACATTTGGGACGAGTGGGCTTTTAAAAAATGGGTGGAGTCGGAGGAATATGACGGTCCGGATATGACGGATTTTGGTTTGCGGGCTACTAAAGATGAAGCTTTTGCAAAAGTGTTGGACGAGCAAATGAAATTGTTTAACGAAAAAGTGTTAACGGACGATGAATTTGCGAAAAAATATGGGGAGTTAGGTCCTGTATATGGCAAACAATGGAGAAGCTGGCCTTGAGAACGAGGGGAGACGATTGATCAATTAAAAAATGTCATTGAACAAATTAAACGAAACCCTAATTCTCGTCGCTTAATTGTTTCCGCTTGGAACCCAGCGGAAGTAGATGAGATGGCTCTCCCGCCATGCCATACGTTATTCCAATTTTACGTGGCAGAAGGGAAGCTTTCTTGTCAACTGTATCAACGTAGTGCTGATGTGTTTTTAGGCGTTCCTTTTAATATTGCCTCTTATGCTTTGTTGACTCACTTAATTGCCCATGAATGCGGGCTAGAAGTAGGCGAGTTTATTCAAAGTTTTGGCGATACTCATATTTATGTAAATCATTTAGAGCAAGTGAAGGAACAACTTTCGAGAGAACCGAAGCAATTCCCAACGTTAAAAATCAATCCGGAGAAAAAATCGGTATTTGATATTGAAATGAAAGATTTATCGATTGAAGGGTACGACCCGCATCCAACGATTAAAGCGCCAGTAGCGGTGTAGTTATTTTATAAGAGGTAAACAAGGATAACCCCGTTCGAATTGAGGACGGGGTTAAAATTGGTGATTAGACAAGTAAATTAGTTGAAAGGAACAATTACCGCCTATGAAAATTATTCGATTAGAAGATGACAATAATTTCATTTTCGAAAAAATATGTGAGTGGAATTATAATTGGTGGGGAAGGAGAGATGGCAAAAGTGTTGAAGAGGTGAGATGTAATTTAAAACATTCATTAAACAAACATCGCTTACCACATACTTTTGTAGCTTTAATTGGGGAAGAACCGGTTGGAATGTATCAATTAGCAATGTTTGATGATTTAGATAGTAGACCTGATATTTATCCATGGCTTATCAATGTTTATGTAGATGAAAAATTTCGAGGAAAAAATGTTTGTCGAAAGCTGATGGAAACAGTGAATGAAAATGCTAAAAAGGCAAATTTACAAGAGTTGTACTTATATACAACGCATATAGGATATATGAAAAATTTGGTTGGGAGTTTGTAGAAGAAGTACAAACTTTTAGGGAAGATTCCCCAATTGAAAGATTGTATAGATTAGCAATAAACTAGCTCACTACAAATCTTAAATTATGATAGAATTATTTTCTATTGAATGTTTAATGCAACTTGAAGGATAGAAAGGGCTTTTCAAATGGCTATATTGGCAACATTGATTTTTATCACTACCTTAATATTTGTTATTTGGCAACCGAAAGGATTAAATATCGGGTGGTCCGCTTGTCTTGGAGCACTATTAGCCTTAATTGTTGGGGTTGTCGACATTGGAGATGTAGAGGAAGTTTTACATATTACGTGGAATGCCACATTAGCCTTTGTGGCGATTATCCTTATTTCATTAATATTAGATGAAATTGGATTGTTTGAATGGGCTGCGTTACATATGGCAAGAAGTGCGAAGGGCAATGGCATTAAAATGTTTATTTATGTCGGGGTGCTTGGCGCCATCGTTTCAGCATTATTTGCTAACGACGGAGCAGCGCTTATTTTAACACCGATCGTTTTAGCGATGGTGCGAAATTTGAATTTTAAAGAGGCAATGATTTTCCCCTTCATCATGATGAGTGGGTTTATTGCAGATACAACTTCCTTGCCTTTCATTATTAGCAATTTAGTAAACATCGTTTCTGCAGATTTCTTCAATATCGGATTTGTGGAATATGCAATAAACATGATTCTTCCGAACATTTTTTCTTTATTAGCAACGATAATTATTTTACTACTTTATTTTAGAAAAAGCATTCCAACTATTTATGATTATTCCAAATTAAAGGAGCCGAAAGAGGCCATTAAAGATCAGCGAATGTTTCATCTTTCATGGTATGTAATAGGTATTTTGCTCCTTGGATACTTTACAAGTGAATTTTTACATATTCCAGTTTCATTTATTATTGGAGCGGTCGCTATTGTATTTTTACTGATGGCTAGAAGAAGTGAAGTCGTCAATACGAAAGCGGTGGTAAAAAGTGCGCCATGGAATATCGTGTTTTTCTCCATCGGCATGTACGGCGTTGTTTACGGGATGGGGAATGCTTGGCTTACCCATTCTTTAGCAGGATTAATAGAAGCATTTGCTAGTCAAGGTTTGTTCGTTGCAACGATAGGGATGGGCTTTCTCGCTGCTATATTATCTTCTGTAATGAACAATTTGCCTACTGTTATGATCGATGCGTTAGCCATTGCGGAAACAAACACGTCGGGAGTCATTAAGGAAGCTTTAATTTATGCGAATGTCATTGGTTCCGATTTAGGGCCAAAAATTACTCCTATTGGTTCCTTAGCAACGTTAGTATGGCTTCATGTATTATCTTTGTTCGGCATTAAAATCTCTTGGGGAACATATTTTAAAATCGGTATTACTTTGACGATTCCGATACTATTTATTACGTTAATTGGACTGTATTTAACATTGCTTATATGAAAGTTGATAAGCTTGTCCGAAAAGAATATTTAGCACAAGAAAAAATATTTCAGTAGTAAAAAATTTGATATGTTGATTTGAGTGAAGGGTGGCGAGTCGCTGTCGCACATGCTAAGTCACAATTTATCTGTGACGAAAACGAAGTGACAGTCACAATGGAGAGCGTTCCAGCGGGACCAACCCGTGTCTCGAGACTCCGCAGGAGGGAATGCGACGAGGAGGCGCGTCCGCCCGAAACGAAAATCAGCAAGGCTAAAGAGGTTGGGACATATAGCTAATTTAATTAAGAATCAGTGAAGAAGCATAGAAAAAAAATGATATGCAACGAAAATTGATTGGAGTGACGG
>JAAYHP010000564.1 GCA_012735355.1 Lysinibacillus sp.
AATCAAAGTCCAGCGATATTTTTGTTTCACGGTTTAGGAAGTAACGAAGAGGATTTGCTTCAAGTAGTGGGAGAAATTAAAGATGTATGCCATATTTTTTGTTTAAGGGGACCGATTACTCATAGCCCTGGATTTGCTTTTTATACTTTTGAAGAAGAAGGGAAGCCAACGCAAGAAGTCTTCGATAAAGTTATTGCCGTAACGAGGGATTTTATTGTTGAAGCAATCGATGAATTTCAACTTAATCCAAAGAAAATTTTCGTTGCCGGCTTTAACCAAGGGGCCGTTATTGCGCAAACATTATGTGTTGTGATGGGAAATCAAATTAAAGCATGTGCAGCGATGTCTGGATTTTTGCCAACTTTTGTGAAAGAAAATTATTATAAAAATGAGATGAATAACATTAGAATTTTCATTTCCCACGGGGAATATGATTTCGATTATCCAATACAATGGAGTGAAGAGAGCAGAAATTTCTTTGAGGAGTATGGTGCGAAAGTTGTCTATAAAACTTATCCTGTTGGACATGGTGTGTCGCCGGAAAATATACTAGACTTCAACAACTTCATCATGGAAGATTTAATCGATACAATACATTAAAAAGGTGGGACAAAACGTCCCACCTTTTATTTTATTGTGTTGATGAGCTTTTCAGCTTCTTCAATTGGCATTGGTTTATGGAAATAATAACCTTGACCGGTATGACATCCAATATCTAAAAGTTTTTGATATTGGTTTAACGTTTCAATACCTTCTGCAACTGAATGCATATCTAAACTATTAGCTAACTGCACAATTGTTTTTACGACCGCATGCATGCCATTATCGTGAATATCGTTGATAAAGCTTCGATCAATTTTAAATTCTGAAAATGGGAGACGTTGCAAATAACTTAAGGAAGAAAATCCGACGCCAAAATCATCGATTGAACTTTCATAACCATGCTCTTTTAATTTTGTTAATATTTCCTTTGCTTTTTCAAAATCGAATAACTCAAAACTTTCAGTCACTTCAATTTTAATATAATCCGGTTCTATTTGATATTTATTTACAAGGGATAAAAAGTCCTCTACAAAGGAGTCATGGTAAAAGTGAATCGGTGAAATATTGACGGAAACCGGGTATAAAGGCAAACCTTTTTTCTTACGCTCCTGTTGCCAATTTAAAACCATTTCTAATACGATATTATCAATCTCTCTCACCTTACCAGCTTGTTCCGCAATCGGAATAAATTCAGCTGGTGAAACGTTGCCGAGAACTGGTGAAAACCATCTAGCGAGAGCCTCAAAACCGACAATTTCAGCCGTTTTTAAATCGACTTTCGGTTGCAAATAAACCGTAAATTCATTATTTTTTAGTCCATGGGTTAATTGGTTTAACACATTAAGTTCTCGTTGAATTTGCTCGTCTGTTTCTTCTTCAAAGAAGGAGACGACGGTACCGAGCTTAAGTCTAGATTTTGTTAAAGCAATGTCCGCTTGACGTATGCTTTCATCTATTGACGTTCGCGGATTAAAATAACTTACACCAATTTTAAGGGTAATGAACATTGCCCTTCCATTTATGAGATATGGTTGAGTTGTTAAATTGACAATCTTATTAATAAAACAATCGATATTTTGGATTGGAATATTTTTACCAAGTATAAAAGATGAATTAGAGAAACGTCCATATATTGCTAAATCTTCATTTACTATTTTCTCAATGCGTTCAACAATTTGTTTAATTAAACTATCTCCTACTTTTCTTCCATACATATCGACAATGGAAATATATTCTCCTGGTTGAATTAGCATAATGGTTCCTTCAACACCATTTTGAATCCACTCTTGTAATCTTGTTTTGAAATAATTGCTATTCGGTATTCCGATATTCATATCGTAAAAGGCTAATTGTTTTAATTGCTTCTTTTGTTCAAAATATTTAATAGTTAAAGCAATAATAGGGGATAGTTTATTTAAAAAATCAATGTCCGATTGTTTCAAATATGAATTGTTTTCAATGTAAATTGTGAACGTCCCCATAATGGATTTTTCTTTATTGAAAATCGGTTTCGACCAACAGTATTGGATATGGTATTCGGAAGCGAGCTGTTGAATTTTAAATGTTTCACTTTGAGTACCTAAATCTTTTAAATATGATAAATCTTTAATATATACCGCTTTTTCACTAAACCCTGTTGTTGGGCATACTTCCATTCCAACGATTGGTTCTATCAAGTCTAAAGGTAAGGTAGGGCTCGCAATCGCTTTTAACACGGCATTTTTTTGTAAAATATGTATCGCACAATAAATTTTTCGTATGTAATTTCTTTCAATATGTTCGGTAATTAGTTGAAGTATATCTTCTAACGATGAATCTTGCTCTAGTTTGACGTATACTTCATGTTCGATTTTATGTAACATTCGTTCCAGCATTTCTTCCGTTATATCTCTACACTGTACAAGAACAAATGCTGTTTCTCCTTTATAATTTTTAATCGGATGGGAACATAATTGAATCCAAAAAGCGGTTCCATCCTTTTTATAAAGCAAAAGTCTAGTTTCAAAGACTAGTTCATTCACGATATGAAAATTTAATTCTTGTTGTGCCTCTAAAGAAGTTTGGGTACCTTGTAAATAGGAAAAATTTTTTCCAATAAGTTCTTCTAAATCATACCCAGTTAAGTTCGCAAAGGGTTGATTATAATATTGAATTGGAAGGGACTCATTATATAAATCGATGATGACAAAGGGATTAATATATTGCTCACCGATTGTACAAAAGTATGAATATAATTGTTCATTAGTAAGGTGCATTAATTCGTGTTTGTACATATTCTTCTCACCATAATTTTCATGATACTGTAAAGTAAGTATAACAAATATATATGATATTACGCATTAATAATTTTTTGAAATAATTTATAATCTTATAAAAAAAATCGCAAAAAAAGAGGTTGGGACAAAAGTAAAAACTCATCATTTTCTCTTAAAAGAAAATGATGAGTTTTTGATATTAAACTGAAAATTGATTTCCGTTCCGGGGACGCTTTCCACGGGCCCGACTCGAGCC
>JAAYHP010000565.1 GCA_012735355.1 Lysinibacillus sp.
AAAAACCTCCAATTGATTTTTATAAAAAGTTAAAATTAGAGGTTTTTTATATAAAATTAAATTTCATTATTCTACCTTTATTTGTCCCATCATTCCGTTTTCTTCGTGATGTTACTATTTATGGATATTTAATGTAAATAATATACAAATCGTTGTCATCGCTGGGATACATAACAATTTTGCATAAATTTTGCATATTTTTTCATTATAATTTTTTTGTAAAAATAATTCATTGTAGATTCATTTATTTAATACATTTATGGAGGATTATTATGAAAAAAGTATTGTTTCCCCTTTTGGCTGTTTTATTACTTGTACTAACAGCATGTAGTGCTTCGGATGACGAACAAACAAGTGAAAAAAATGTAGCAAATAATCAACAAACAGAAGAAACAAACGACATTAAAAGGAACCCTTTATCACCACACTTACATGAACTGACAGCCTCAGCTGACGAACTACCTAAATTTTTAGATTCAAAACCTGAAGATTTACAGTTTGTTTATGAAGTTGCTGCACATGCAACGGATGTATTAGAATGGATTCCGTGTTACTGTGGATGTGGCGAAGCAGCTGGACATCGAAATAACTTAAATTGTTTTGTAGCAGAAACTCGCGAAGATGGATCCGTTATTTGGGATGATCATGGTACACGCTGTCTTGTTTGCCTAGAAATCGCAGTTGAGTCAGTTCAAATGCATATTGATGGAAGCTCTATTCAGGAAATCCGTAAATATATCGACACAAAATACGAAAAAGGATATGCACCACCAACTAAAACAGATATGCCCGCTTAAGAAGTACGACATTAGGCGACTAAATGACACACAAAAAAGGCTTAATTCTCCAAGAATTAAGCCTTTTTCCACTTAAAGTATTTCTTTGTAACAATTTCTGATCTATTAATTTCACATAATGACTTCTACTATGCAAACAATAGTGTATATTTACCAATAAGTAATCATATCGAATATCCCTACGATAATAAGAATGATTCCTGCAAACTGTTGAATAGTTCGACCTATTTTCACACTTTTCTTCATAATGTAACCTTTTACATTAAAAATCCAAATAAGTACTAAAATAATAATTAAAGGAATCGATGTAGCGATCCCAAAAATTGCTGGTAGGACAAGTCCATATGAAGATGAAATAACTGTAGGCATTAACCATACAAAAAAGAGAACAAACATTGTGGGACAAAAGGCAATGGCGAAACTACTTCCTAAAAGAAAGGATCCGATTTTCCCTTCTTTTAATCTAGTAGGAATATCGAAATTAAATTTATTGAGAAACTTAAACTTTAAAATCCCAAGAAGTACTAGACCTGTAACAATCATTAAAGGACCCATTGCTTTACGGAAAATTGGAAAGTACTCCGTCATCTTCGTTTGAAAGGTTTGTCCAAAAATCCACGCAAACAACCCAATGAAACTATAAACTACAACTTTTCCTAAAATAAAAGAAATAATCTCTCCCCAGTTATTATCCATTCGGATAGTTCGGGATCCATACAATGTTATTGCACTAATGTTTCCTGTTAATTGACAAGGGGCAAATGCTCCAATCACTCCAAGGAGAATGGCTACAACTATAGCAGAATGTTCATATGAATTTAAATAGAGTGTTACAGGTTCTGTAAAGATTGATCCAATATCAGATAGTAAACTATACAATCAATTCACCACCTTGCAATTTATATACATATAACAATAAATTTTGAATAATACCCTCAAAATTCATAGGGATTTAACTTAACTTCATTGTTGTAATACATGTACCATCATTGATAAATGTTGAAATTTCGGATTCAACCTGTTTACCTTCATGTTCTATTAAAATCTTATATGTCTCATCCCGGGGTAACCATAAATCGATAAAACCATTTGCTTCTGTTTGTAATGTATCATCTATAACTACATTACCTTTCGAATCTTCAATATACACATCGAAAGATTCGTTAACTAATTCCCCTTGACAACCAGTTAAATTATGTATTTCACAAGGATGTGTTTCGTTTATATAAGGTGCAATCGATACAAAAAACTCATCATTCGGTAAATCATAAATGATTTCACTACCATCATTTTTTGTTACCGTTAACTTTTCAGATGAAATAGATGCTGATTCCGCTTCTAAATTTTTCAAACTATAATCTTGTACCAAGCTCTTAATATCTTCCGTTTCACCAATGATTGTCTCGCTTCCTTCACTTGCGTTTTCTGCATTACAAGCAACTAAAAAAACCACAGCAAATAATATTGTTGCTAGCGTTTTAATTTTCATTTTCATTCTCCTCTTAAAATCATTTGTTCTACACTCTTAATTCCATTTGTATCCAATTCCCCATACAGTTTTTAAAAATTCATCTGTCGGAAAATTAGCTTTTCTAAGTTTTTCTCGCAAATTACGTATATGTGAATCAACTGTTCGGATATCGGTTTCAGTTTCGTAATCCCATGCAATATTTAATAATTCTTCTCTTGTGTAGGTTTTGGATGGTCTCGAAATCAAAGTTTTAATAATATAAAATTCTTTTAGCGTCAGTTGTATCGTTGACTCATGATAGTGTAAAGAATAAGTGTCACAATCTAATGTATAATCCAAATAAGTAATTTTAGATTTATCCAAATCTGAACTGCGTCTTAATAATGCATTAACTCTTGCAACTAATTCTCTTTCATCGAACGGTTTTGAAATATAGTCATCCGCTCCAATATTTAATCCTTTAGCCAAATCGGCTTTATCTGATCTTGCGGTTAACATAATAATTGGTACATTTGAAAATTCACGGATTTCTTTGCAAACTTCCCATCCATCCATATCTGACATCATAATATCTAATAGAACGAGATTTACTTTCTCTTTCTCGACAATTTCAATCGCCTTTTTTCCACTTGTTTCCTTTATACATTTCATTCCTAAAGGCATTAAAAATAGTTCAACCAAATCCAACATTCTTTCTTCATCATCTACCAATAAAATTGTATACATCGATTCTCCCCTCCTATATCGTTATTTTAAAAATACTTCCTTCACCTAATTTGCTTTTCACTTCGATTGTTCCACCATGGGCTTCTACTAGCTCCTTCACAACAACGAGTCCAATTCCAGAACCACCATGAAGCCTTGAACGTGATTTTTCTACCCGATATAATTTCTCAAAAATTAAGTGGATTTCATCTTCCGGAATCCCTATTCCGCTATCAATAACTGAAATAACTGTTTTATTTTCATTTTTTTGAACTTCTAAAGTCACTTCAGATTCCTCATTTGAATATTTATAAGCGTTATCCAATAAATTTAATACGATTTGTTCCAGTCGAATAGGATCAGCATATATTAGGAAATCCTCTTTACATATTAAGTTTAATTTTATATTTTTCATTTCATATGAAGGCTGAACGAGTTTGTAAACATTTTCAAAAAATGGCCGCGCATTAAATTGCTCTTTTGAAATTGTGAAAGTTGTTTCATCCATTCTCGCTAAATCAAGCAGGTTCTTAACTAATTCTTTCATTCGTTCCGATTCTTCAGCGATGATTTTAAGATAACTTGCCCGCTCCTCATCTGTTATTCCATCTCTCATAGCAATTTTCGAATAACCAATGATGTAAGTAAGTGGCGTACTTAATTCATGGGCAATGGATGCAAGAAATTCATTCCGTTCATTTTTTAGATGTTCTAAATCTTTAGCTAATTTTTGAATAGAAGATGATAGATCGCCTAATTCGTCTTCCCCTAAATATGGCAAACTTACATTAAAGTCTCCCATACTTATTTTCTCTGTAGCCTCTTTCATTTTTATTAGCGGTCTTGTTAGTAATTTAGATAAAATCGCATATACGACAAATAAAATAATAATGCTTATAACTCCAGACGCAGCAAAGTGCATATTTAATTTATGAATCATTTCTTTAATAGGACCTGTACTTTGAAACATCACTACATAACCTGATTTGTCGCCATCCGCTTGAAAGGGGTGTGCACTCACAATATAGGAGGATTTATTCCAATCTGAAATAACGATACTATCTTCCCTATAATCTAAGTTCATAATAATTGTGTGAAATTTTTCTAAAACACTCCCAGAAGATCGACTAATAATTTCTCCGCGATTGTTAGTAATAATTACTTCTCTGTCTATATCTTTCTCCATCATGACAATATGTTTAATCGTAGTGTCAGAATAATTTTCAATTAATACATTTCTGTGATTGGAACCGTTAGATAATAATCTCGCAAACTCTTCATTTACTCTACTTTGTATCATACTCTGATGAAGGTAGGTCATAAGAATTGCTTCCATAATAAATACAGCAATAAAAAAGCTAATCGCTAATTTTGTAGAAATTTTATTCATTGAAGAGTTCTCCCTTCTTATAAAAATTAGTATAGAAAATAATTATGAAGAATTTATGCAGATTCTCAATTAAGGAAATACCAAAAGAGAGTTGCTAATTTATTAGTGATTAATTGGGGCAAAAGTGGGACGAACATTAAACTAAAGCGATGATAAGCCTTGGTAATAAAGAAATCCCTAGCATTAAACCGCTTTCTTATTTATAATGTACTATGTAGAAAGAAAGGGGAATTTTTTGTGGTGACAGTACTATACACAATTGCAACGATACTGGGACTTATTATCATCTATGTTCTAGTAAATACACTACGCTTAAAAAAAGCGGTAACGAATTTAACGCAAGAAGAGTTTATTAAAGGATATCGAAAAGCTCAATTAATCGATGTTCGCGAAGTAAAAGAATTTGAATCGGGACATATTTTAGGAGCTCGTAACATCCCTTCTACCCAATTGCGTCAACGTTACAAAGAAATTCGACCAGATCTTCCAGTATATTTATACTGTCAAAATGCGGCACGTAGCTCACGAGCTGCCCTGTTCTTAAAGAAAAAAGGATATAACCAGCTATACCAACTCCAAGGTGGATTTAAAACATGGACAGGTAAAATTAAAACAAAAAACTAATGAAAAAATGAGGTTGGGACAAAAGTAAAAACTCATCATTTTCTCTTAAAAGAAAATGATGAGTTTTTGATATTAAACTGAAAATTGATTTCCGTTCCGGGGACGCTTTCCACGGGCCCGACTCGAGC
>JAAYHP010000566.1 GCA_012735355.1 Lysinibacillus sp.
AGTTTTTGATATTAATCTGAAAATTGATTTCCGTTCCGGGGACGCTTTCCACGGGCCCGACTCGAGCCTCCTCGGAGCTTGTTCCTCGCTCCTATGGGGTCTCGAGTTTCGGGCTGTTCCCGTTGGAGTCGCCCCGTCACTCCAATCAATTTTTCGTTGCATATCATTTTTTTACTATGCTTCTTCACTGATTCTTAATTAAATTAGCTATATGTCCCAACCTCTTCATAACTTGAGTATTATGGAGTTTATTGTACTGTTTTTTTCATATCGTTCCATACCGGTGGACGTTTTTCGAAAAAGGCTCGTATTCCTTCCTGTGCATCTGGATGTTTACTATTTAAAGCGATGACTTCTGAAGCATAATTCAACGCTTGGAAATCTTCCATTTGAAGTTGTTGATAAAATTGTCTTTTCCCTAATTCGATAATATTTAAGCTTTGTTTCGTCACTTCTTTTGCTAACTTTTCTGTTTCTTCATCCAATAGTTCCGCTGGTACTACTTTGTTCACTAAACCATGTTGTAGAGCTTCTTCTGCTGAAATCATGTTTCCAGTAAATAGCATTTCAACAGCCTTTTTCCTTCCAATATTTCTACTTAAAAATACGGCTGGTGTACTACAAAATAGTCCGCTATTGATGCCAGGAGTCGCAAACTTTGCTTCTTCACTAGCAATCGCCTTGTCACATGCTGCTACTAATTGACATCCTGCAGCAACCGCCGCTTTTTTCACTTTTGCAATGACGAGCTGTGGTATTTCTCGCATTGTTCGCATCATTCTTTGGCAAGTTTGAAACAGTTCTAACACTTCATTTTCAGTTTTAGCTTCAATTTCCTTTAAGCTATGTCCTGCACAAAACACTTTGTCTGATCCTTCAATCACGACAACCTTTACTTCCCGTTCCTTTGCGATTTGTTTTAAAAGCTCGTCCATCTCTTCAAGCAGTTTCATCGTTAACGTATTAAATTCTGCCATATTATCTAAGGTGATATATCCAATCTCTTCCTTTTGACGATACTGTAAAAATTCCATTTCTCCACCCCTTTTCATTATTAACTTTATTTTGAATCTTCTGGAATTGGTGGTCAAGGGGGATTAATATGACTTTTTTCTACATTGTTAAAACTTCTATTCAACTTCCTGTATTTTTGAACAAAAATATTCCAATTGATAATAAAAAGCATCTTTTCAATATCAACTTCAAAAAATTTAGTAGTAAAGTATTGTGGTTTAGGGGAAATAATATAAAAAGACTCACCATTCCATTTTTCGTACGACTATTTTCACTATCGTTCATAAAATATAATATTTTCGACTAATGTTAGTTAATAACTTTTGAAAATATCGTGCTATAATTTGTTAATATTTACAACGCAAGAAATACTAATAAAGTGGGGCATATACTATGGGGTTTATCTGAATTATTATTGCTATTATTTTTGTAATTTTTATGTCGATGAAAGGCTTCAACATTTTATTTGTCGCTCCTATAGCTTCAATTATTGTAATCATTACAAACGACATGGACTTTTTCTCGTCATTAATTGGTACGGAAGCTTCCTTCATGACCGGACTAGCAGATTTTATAATTAAATACTTTTCAATCTTTTTACTCGGTGGAATTTTAGCAAGTTATATTGAGAATAGTGGGGCCGCTCAAAGTATCGCTCAAAAAATATTAACCATTACTGGAACAGAAAAACCCTTTTCAGTTTTAATGGCTATTATGTTGATGAGTGCTATTTTTACCTACGGAGGAATAAGTGTTTTCGTCGTTCTTTTCGTCGTAATTCCACTGGCAAAACCTCTTTTTAAACAATTAAATATTTCATGGAGCTTAATTATTATTCCATTGTTTATAGGAATTGCAACGGTCACAATAACAATTTTACCTGGTACACCATCCATCCAAAACATTATAC
>JAAYHP010000567.1 GCA_012735355.1 Lysinibacillus sp.
ACCGCGCACACTCGTTGACATTTGGCCAACAGTTGCTGTTGCTTCTGAAATTTTTGTTGACTCTTTCTTCGCAAATTCTACTTGGTCATTCATTTGATTCACGACAATGTTTACATTTTCTTGCATTGTTTTAATTAAATCAGTAATTCCTTGTACCGCTTTCGCACTTTCATCAGCAAGATTTCGAACTTCTTCTGCAACGACGGCAAAACCTTTTCCATGTTCCCCTGCCCTAGCCGCTTCAATGGATGCGTTTAATGCAAGCAAGTTTGTTTGCGCCGCAATATCACCAACTAGACTAATAATGTCCCCGATTTGTTCAGCATTTTTTTCCAATTGATGAATACTATCGAGCGCTTTTTCATTTCCTAAAGTAATTTCTTGTATGCTATGAATTAAGTTATTAAATGCATTGGAGGTGATTTTCAAATTATCGATAATTTGAAGAGATTCTTCTCGAGAATTTAATGCCTTTTTGTTTACTTCTGAAGCCAATTGGCGCACATCTTCAATGGCTTCTACAGTATCTTGTACCGCCGCAGCCGAATCTTCTGCACCTTGAGATATTTGTCCAACAGTTTCCGCAATACCTTCTGCTTTTCTTGAAGCTGAAGTTGTTTGTTCTGATAATTCAATGATTGTTTCATTTGTCTTTTGGAAGTTTTTATCAATACTATCAACCATTTGTCGCAAATTTAGTAACATTAACTGAAAAGCTTCTGCAACGGAGCGAATTTCGTCGTGGGTTTTTGGCATTTCCACATCTTGACCAATTTTCCCTTCCGCTACTCTCGTTGCCGTTCTTTCTAGTTTTTCTAAAGGTTTTACAAGGACTACACTGAAAATGGCTGCTAGTATACAAGACCAAGCAATTCCTAATGAATATGTAATAATTTCAAAAAGAATTTGGTTTGAAAACATGCTAAATTTCGAGAAAAAATATGGGTATAAAAAGTGAATGAATACATAGCTTGTTGAGTATGTAACAATAGCTAATATACCAACAAATAATACGAGTTTCCAACGAATACTAAATGTCTTTTTCATTCTTCTAGTCACCCCCAGAGATTTTGTTCACTAATTCCTCTATTAGTCTATTTAATTCATCATAGGTATTTTTATAAGTGTTTAAATCCCCACCATACGGATCTGATACATCGAGTGAACTATACGGCGCAACATATTCTTTTAAAGTGTAAGTTTTCCCTTGAGCATTTTCAAATAACTGAAGAATCATATCTCTATGGGCTGTCGTCATCGTCAATATTAAATCTGCCCATTCAATATCTTCGTTCTTTACTTGTCTCGTTGTGTGTTGAAATTGAATGCTTTCTTGCTCTAGTACTGTTTTCGAATTTTCGGAAATTTTTCCTCCTTCCAATGCATAAATTCCAGCAGACTTCACATGAACCCCATCAATATTTTTATGCTTCAAAATGGCTTCAGCCATCGGACTTCTACATGTATTTCCTGTACATACAAAATAAATATTCATGTTGTCCAATCACTCTTTCTTATTACTGTTCGAAAAGTGTATATATACTTATTGTAATCAAAGATATTCCTGCAATCCATTTAAAAGGAGTCCCTTTTAAATAAATTCCTGATTTTGCTACTCGCAAAGATAGGTACGATAGGATAAAAGTCCATAT
>JAAYHP010000568.1 GCA_012735355.1 Lysinibacillus sp.
CTACAGAAGATGGTATTCAAGAATTAACAATTAAACTATCTCATGAAGTAGCAGAAAATACATCACAACATGTTGGTTCAATGGCATTCAAAGAATATATTGAAGAACATTCTGGCGGAAAAATCAAAGTGCAAGTATATCCTAATGGTCAATTATTCGGTGATAAAGATGTATATCAAAACCTTGTAGCAAATAACGTACAATTCACACAACAAGATATGTCGAAATTAGTTGGGGATGATCCACGATTTAACATCGTTTCATTACCATTCTTATTTGATGATAATAAAAAAGCAGCAAAGTTTTGGGATAGTCCGGAAGGTAAAGAAATTTTATCAGCTTTAGAAAAAGATGGTGTATATGGTCTTGCTATGTGGCCAAACGGACCTAAACATTTTACAAACAGTGTACGTCCTTTAAAATCTGTTGAAGACTTCAAAGGTTTAAAGTTCCGTACACAAGGTGGACAAGTATTAGAAGATGTATTTTCAACTTTAGGTGATAGTTCAGTATCGATTCCATTCACTGAGCTTTATACAGCTTTACAACAAGGAACTGTTGATGGACAAACAAACACATTCGTCAATATTAACTCGAAAAAATTCGATGAAGTTCAAAAATATATGACAATCATTGGAGATACTCGCGTCGATGTAGCATTTCTTGCCAACAAAGAATTTATGGATAGTTTAAATGAAGAAACGCGAAAAATTGTAGAAGGTGGAATTCAAGCTGGTACTGAAGCAGCGAGAAAAGCAGCAGATGAAATGGCAGAAGAAGCACTTCAGAGCTTAAAAGAGCGCGGAAATATTGAAATCTATGAATTAACAGAAGAAGAAAAAGAAGAATTTAGAAAAGTTTGGGAAGCAGTATATGAAAAATATACACCTATTATTGGAGAAAAGTATATTAATGCAGCAAAAGCTATTAATGAAGAGTAATTAATTCTACATGCGACAAGATTTTTTCTTGTCGCTCTACATATCAAAGAGGAGATTTAATATGGGAAAAAAATTTTTGAAAATATTAGATCGTATTGAAGAAGTGGTTTTATCGTTCTTCTTTATAATTGGATCTGCAATATGTATCTTTGGTGTGTTTATGCGTTATGTCATGCATAATCCAGTTACATGGAGTACAGAATTATTTGAGCTATTCATGGTAACAGCTATCTTCTTAGGATTTGGTCCTGCTTTAAAAAATAATCAACATATTAAAATTGATTTATTATACGATTTGTTACCGAAAACTATAAAAAAAATATTTAATTTAATTAGTAATGCACTAGGTTTTGGATTTAGTATTTATTTAGCTTATATGGGAATTGAAATGGTTTCTGTAGCATACGAACAAAAAAGTATTACTGTTGACGTTGGAATTCCTGTTTGGATTACTTTTTTAGCAATGCCACTTGGTCTTGGTCTTCTAGCATTCTACTTTTTCGTCAATATTATTCGAATTTTACAAAATAAGAATATAGATGTAGAAATGACAGAAGATCAACTAAAAAATATGTACTAGGAAGAAGGTGGAGTTTTTGAGTCCAACGTTAGTATTGATCATTACATTTTTCGCCCTATGTTTATTAAGGGTACCAATAGCAGTATCTTTAGGGTTATCAAGTATTTTTGCCCTTTCCTTAATTGATTTTACTATGTACCCAGTTATTTATAAAATGTTTGTTTCCTCAAGTTCATCTACTTTAATGGCTATTCCAGGTTTCATCTTTGCTGGTATCATCATGACAAAAGGCGGAATTTCTCATCATTTAATTGAAGCATTAAAGTCATGGATTGGACTTCTACGTGGTGGACTTGCCATTGTTACAATTCTAGCTTGTATGATTTTTGCAGCCATATCAGGTTCAAGTCCTGCCACTGCAGCTGCAATCGGAGGCATCATGATCCCTGGATTAGTAAATTCCGGATATAGCAAAAGATATGCAATGGGATTAGTAGCTGCAGCTGGTACTTTAGGAATTTTATTACCACCTTCAATTCCTTTAATTCTTTATGGTGTTATTACAGAGGAGTCAATTAGTGACTTATTTACTGCAGGTATTTTACCAGGAGTTTTGCTTGGAGTCATATTAATGATTTATGCCATCTATGATGCTCGAAAACATAATTATGGTCGATTACCTAAACAAAGTAAAAGCGAGATTTTCCGTAAAACTAGAAAAGCTTCTTGGGGATTTGTATTGCCTGTATTAATTTTAGCGGGAATATATACAGGAGTTATGACACCTACGGAAGCAGCTTTTGTTGCAGTTTTGTATTCTTTAATTATATCTATCTTTGTCTATAAAGAGATGACGTTTTCAATTTTCAGAAATGTCGTTATGGAATCTATTAATGTAACAGCGATGATTTTCTTAATCATGGCAGCTGCTAACATTTTCGGTATGTTCTTAACGACTGAACAAGTACCACAAACTTTAACTCAATGGATTCAAGATAGCAGTACAAATAAATGGATGTTTATTATTGCAATTAATATTTTATTGTTCATACTCGGAATGTTCCTAGATGCAGTTTCAATCATATTAATAACTTTACCAATTATACTACCAATTTTAGTAATGTTTGATATCAATTTAATTCACTTCGCAATTATTATGACGATTAATATGGAATTGGGCATGATAACTCCTCCAGTTGGATTGAACCTATTCGTCGTAAGCGGCATAGCAAAGGAGAAAATAGGAGAAGTCGTAAAAGGGGTAGTACCTTTCTTTGGATTACTCGTTCTAGCTTTAATATTAGTAATACTATTCCCTCAAATTTCATTAGCATTAGTAAAATAATAGATTAGGGTGTGTGGAGTGGAAAATATTTTACAATTAACAATTCATCAAGCTTCCAATCGAATCAAAGAAAAGCAATTATCTCCAATTGATCTAGTAGAATCTACAATAGAAAGAATCGAATCGATAAATCCTAAAATTAATGCTTATATTACAGTAAAGGACAAAGAAGCATTATTAAAAGAAGCAAGGAAATGTGAAAGTGAAATTAGCAAAGGATATTATAAAGGTCCTTTACATGGGAT
Source organism: Lysinibacillus sp. (assembly GCA_012735355.1). Classification (GTDB taxonomy): domain Bacteria; phylum Bacillota; class Bacilli; order Bacillales_A; family Planococcaceae; genus Ureibacillus. The sequence goes on from JAAYHP010000568.1 coordinate 3,052, forward strand.
ACCTATCTCTATTAAAGATATGCTATTTACTAAAAATTTAAAATCAACAATGGGCTCTGAAGTATATAAAAATTACGTTCCCACTATAGATGCATATGTTGTTCAACTTTTAAAAAAAGCAGGGGCAATTATTATAGGAAAAGTTAATACCCATGAGTTAGCCTATGGACCAACTGGCGATGAATCCTATTATGGTCCAGTTCGGAATCCGCATAATCTAAATAAAGTTTCAGGTGGATCTAGTAGTGGTTCAGCAGCTTCTGTTGCAACATTTACTAGTTTTGGTTCAATTGGTACAGACACTGGTGGTTCAATCCGAATTCCAGCCTCTTTTTGTGGCGTTGTAGGAATGAAGCCAACATATGGTAAGGTTTCAAAAGACGGCGTATATTCACTTGCTTGGAATCTAGATCATGTCGGACCTATTACAAGAACTGTAAGAGATAATATTCTCATGTATAACTCAATTGTTGAGTCTGAAGAAATTATAATATATGATTACGAAAAAGATTTTAAAGGTTTGAGAATAGGTATTCCCTTAGAATACTTC
>JAAYHP010000569.1 GCA_012735355.1 Lysinibacillus sp.
ATTAATAATGGCTCCACTAATAAGATGTCACTCAGTTGTTCCACGCTTTCGAAAGTGGATTTTTGGAAAGAAAATAATAGTATGTTCATTAAAATATCCATTGCTCTTTTTTCAATCGGTTTAAATTGAACTTGGTAAGACATAACAGGAATACACCAAAGATCTGTGTGAATGACTTTTCCATTGTATTGTTTTGTTAGTTGTTCTTTTAGCTGTTGTTGTAGTGCACTTAGTTCCATTTAGCTTATTCAAAGGTCTCCTTCGTAATTTTTCGTATACCTTGTTGTTTGTTAACGATATCGAATAAATGACGATACATTTCTTTTGTTTCTTGCTTTTTCGGTCGATTGATAAACATAGAAGAGCTACCAACGAGTAGAAGCAATTCCCGCGCTCTAGATAATGCCACATTTAAACGGCGATAATCTTTCGCAAATCCGATATCTCCATGTTTATTATCATTGTTTCGTACCATGCTTAAAAGAATTACATCCATTTCCATCCCTTGGAACTTATCGACGGAACCAGTCCGAACATGTAAATGAGGAAGATGAAGTTCTTCTAATAATCGATTCACCCGATTTACTTGCTCCCGATAAAAACTAATCACACCGACAGATTTTAATTCATCTTCATTCATAATCCCTTCAGCTTTTGCATCTTTTGTAGCTTCGTTTAAATCGATTAATAAATGACGAAGGATTTCTAGTTCGCTATTGTTAAATAAGCTGGAGCCTTCCTTCATTCGTTCTTCAAAATAAGGCGATTCATTTGGTACATCGAACCATAGTAAATGTTCATGTCGTTTAATATATTGTCCATTTAGCTTATGGTCCCGAACTTCATCGGAATTTCGTAGTCCACAATGAAGGGATTCATTTCCATTTTTATAAAATGGTACAATCGTTTGCATAATTTTTTCATGCATCCGATATTGTATACCAAGCATCTGTTTATTCGTGCTCGGTAAATTTTTATAAAGCCGTTCAAATAAAGATTCCTCTAAAAGCTTTTCCAATTCCCGTTTTTCTTCGAAGGTATTGCTTTCTTTCATGACTTCTTCTAACGTTTCTTCAAAAGTGTCATCCCCAATTAATGGTGGTAATTGATGATGATCCCCAACGAGGATAATTTTTTTCCCTTTCAGCATAGGCAACAACAGTTCTGGCGGTGTCGCTTTAGAAACTTCATCGATAATCACAACATCAAAAGTAGGATAGTTGTCCATAAATTCTTTATTTGCTGATGCAACACAAGTTGTTCCAATGACGTTGGCATGTTGAACGTATAGTTTACGAATTTCGTTTAAATCTTCTTCAGAGGCTTGTTGTAGTTGCAAGAACCATTCCTTTTGAATTTCTTTCGCAACAGGTAACAGTTCCAATCGTTTTTGCAATTGTTCGATTGCCTTTTGTCTTTCCTTTATCTGTTCCTTCGTCTGTTCTAGCTGTTGCTCAAAGTTTTGCTGAAGGATTTTTTGCAGTTCCTCTACCCTCTTCTCTAAAGCAATACCTTGTCGATTTAACTCTTTTAATTCAATAATTTTCGTTTCTAATGCTTGTTCCCCATGAGAAAGTTCAGTCTCAATTTTTTCCAACTCTTCTTTTAATTTTACCGTCTCGTTATTGATATTTTAAATATCTTCTTGCTGTTTCATTAATGTAGTGATTTTTTCATTTAAAGCACTTACTACCGTTTGAAGCTCGCTAATAGATGGTAAAAAGTCCGTATCGGCAACTTGTAAGTCCGCCATTTCTTTTTCATATTGTAGAATAATATTTCCTAGTTGACGTTCTCTTTCTTTTAATAATGCTATTTGTTTTTCACTTAAGCCATCTTTTTCAAGTAATTGTTCAATCACTTCTTGTTTTATTTTTTCAAAAACAACTTTGGATTCATCGGCTAAATTTTTAAATTCGTATAATAATCCATTTACGTAAAGCCTTCTTAAATATAGCCCTTGAATGGAAGGTATTCCGTTTTGACGGTTAATTTTTTGCTGTTTAAAGGCGAGGGCTAGCTTGTTTAAAAATCCATCCACTTCCATGATGGAGTAAGTATGATTTGGTGGTAGTTGTATATTATCCACTTGAATATTTAATGTTTGCAAATTATATTCAATGGCTTTTTCAATACGTTCTGAAAGCTGTTTTACCGGCTTCAATTCTTGTAATCGATGATATATTTTCTCCATATCAAGAAACAGTTGGCTTAAAACAAAACCTCTTTTAATTTCATTGAGGTCAATGAAACTTTCTACTTCGTCTAGTTTCTTATATGATTGAATTTCTTTTACCCTTTCATTGAATGATTCTTTTTTTGAAATGATGTTCGTTAATTGTTGGACAACTAGTTTTTGTTGCTGTAAAACATCATCTAATTTTTCTTTCATTTGGATATAGGCGATTAAATTTTCGCTATCTTTCAAACTTTTTTCTGCTTCATCTAATTCCAATTGAATTTGCTCGACACTACCCTTTTCTATTAAAATACTTTCCAATTCTTTTAATTTTTGTTGACGTTCTGTAAGGGTAATGTTGAAGTTTTCAATGGCTTTTTCAATTTTTTCCCGTTCTTTTTTCAGCGGAAGGATTTGTTTTTTTAATTCAGCGATTGTTTGTAATGTGTCTTGTAATTCTTCTTCCGCTTTTCTTTTTTCATCAATGGCTTTTTCAAGTTGAACAATTTTTTGTTGCAGTTTTTCGATGAAGTCACTATTTTTCTCTATTTCTTCATTGAGCATCGCTTCTTTTTCATCGTGCTCTTTAATCTCTTTTGATATGGCTTCGAAGGTCTGGTCTTTCCAATATTCCGCAACATTTTCTTCGATAAACTTTTTTCCTTCTTCTTCGATGCTATCTGTACGTCCATAACGCAAAATACGAATATCTTTATTAGATAATAATCGACCGAGGGCATTATCAACGGCTAAGTTCGACTGGGATGCAATTAACGTTTTTAACCCCAATTTTACATTTTGATAGCAAATTTCAGAAATAACCGTCGTTTTTCCTGTACCAGGAGGCCCTTGTATAACATATAGATCTTCTGCTTCTATAGCACCGATCACTGCTTCTCGTTGATATTCATTTAATTGATTATGGAAATCAATTGGAATCCCATTTTTTCGTTTTGCAACAGCTAAATCATCTTCAAATAAGAAATTTTCTAGGTTTGGATTGGCGGCAAGCCCCTCTTTTAATCGTTCAAAGCCTTTCAGCAACCGATTTAATTGGGATTTTGTTGATGCGTTGCTAAAGGTGATGCTATCTGATTCAAAATCAAATATCCCTTCTTTGACAAGTTTTCGAAGGTTTGGACTTAATTCTATTTCCACCTTTTGACTAGCCCGATGTACTTTGACGACTTCCCCAACTTCATGTTTAATACCTTTTGTATAGGCATTTAAACCTTTTAATTGATTCCATTCTTTATCGTTCATATGTTGTAAGCCTAAAGTTACCTTCGAATTATCAGCATTGTAAGCAATCGAGCTTATCGTACCATCAATGTCTTCGATATTTGCATTTTTATATAAAACTTTTAAATAGCCTTCCCAACTCGTAATTCGTTTATTGACGTAATCGTATTTTTCCTTTGCTACAGGTAAGCTAGCAAT